>JBDTVL010000399.1:0-3472 GCA_040007215.1 Flavitalea sp. | reverse complement strand
ATCAACATTACCACAAAACATCTACCTAAGCGCTTTATCACTTATCTTAGCCTGACCCAATTCATTTGCCCATGGAGTACCTGCAACAGATAGCTTTTATTGCCGCTTCAGCTATCGCCATATGGCTTTTTACAAAGAAAGTAAAAGAGATCAGGCGGAATATCCTGCTGGGGAAAGATGAATCGTATCATGACCGCCCTGCCGAAAGATGGAAAAATATGCTGCTATTGGCCCTTGGTCAAAAAAAGATGTTCCGTAATCCGCTTGTGGCTATTTTACACCTGGTCATTTATGCCGGTTTCCTGATCATTAACCTGGAGGTATTGGAAATTGTTCTTGACGGACTGCTGGGAACGCACCGTTTATTCTCACGCCCTATTGGCGGAATTTATTCCTTACTCATCAATTGTTTTGAATTCCTCGCCGCAGGCGTCATTATTGTGTGCATCGCTTTCCTGGCGCGCAGGAATATCCTTAAACTGAAAAGATTTATCAGCGGCGATCTTGACGGCTGGCCAAGAACTGACGCCAATTATATACTTATCACTGAGATCATACTGATGACGCTGTTGCTGACCATGAATGCTTCGGATACGCTGTTACAGGAACGCGGACAGCCTCATTATTCCGTTCATGTCACTGGCAATTTTGCTTTGTCTTCACTGCTGCATCCTCTTTTAAATGGGTTTAGCGATACAGCCCTGATAGGTATTGAAAGAACCTGCTGGTGGCTGCATATCATGGGCATATTTGTCTTTCTCAACTATCTTCCATATTCTAAACATCTCCATATTATTCTCGCATTTCCGAATGCCTATTTTGCCAGGCTTGAGCCTAAAGGAAAAATGAAAAATATGGAGTCTGTGCAGCGAGAAGTTTTATATGCCATGCAACCGGAACTGGCGCCGGCAGACGCAGCGCCTCCTGAAAAATTCGGCGCCAGGGATATTTTTGACCTGAGCTGGCGCAACCTGCTCGATGCCTATACCTGCACCGAATGCGGTCGCTGCAGCGCCGCGTGCCCTGCAACACAAACCGGCAAGCTATTGTCGCCACGTAAGATCATGATGGATACCCGCGACAGGATGGATGAAATAGGTAAAAATATTCATGTTAACGGATCTTTTAAAGATGATGGCAAAACATTGCTGCATCAATATATTACAACTGAAGAACTCCGCGCCTGCACTACCTGCAATGCCTGCGTAGAGGAATGCCCGGTAAGCATCAGCCCGCTGGAAATCATTATTGAACTGCGCCGTTCGCTGATTATGGAAGAAAGTAATGCTCCCCAGGAATGGAACGCTATGTCGAGTAATATTGAAAATAATTTCGCTCCCTGGAAATTTAACCCGGATGAAAGAGACCGATGGACCGAATCGGTATAACTTATCAATACATTTATACGTTAACGTCCGCCGCGCTATTTTTTAGTTTGGAAAAACTGCTTTTGTTTTTCCACATCTTCCAGCACATAATGATGGCTGTTATAGCAAAAACGCAGCCAATGATCCATTGCAAAACCTGCTGGTTCGCATTAAGCTCATCGGCCACATATCTTCCACCAAAAATAAATATCATATTACCGGTAAGTGTACCCAGGCCTATGCCCAGTATATAGGCATTAAAATGAGAATTTTTATGTTCGAGGATATTTCTGGTAAACAATACCGTACTCCAGCCAAACCAGAACGGTATCTGCACGGGGTTTACGGCGCTCATGATAATGCCCAGCCAGAACCGGTGAACAGTATTGGATAAGAGAATATTTTTTTTTACTACCGGGTCAGCAGCAGCAACGAAATTGGATATGGCCAGGGCAAAAACTATAAGCACAGATAATACTTCGAGCCAGCGAAACAGTTTTTGCTGTTGCATTACCCAGTTTATGGCTACCAGTGAAATTCGCACATAAATAATTTCCACCAGTAATGCCCCCAGGATAAAATAAATACCTGCATTCGTTCCATCGGAAATAGCAATCTGCATAGCGGCAATATTCAGTGTGCCCAGGGGAAGCGTTCCCAGGAAACTGATCAGCATACCCGTAAAAAAAATGCGCAAAAGCTTCATGAATACAATAATTTATTAGCCATTTTTTTTGGCGCCTCATTCTGGTATCTGCAACAGTTTTGCCGAGTGCATCTTGTCTTCCCTGAACATAGCAATGCCTTCCTTTACGCTAAGATAAGCGCTTCCGGTTTTGTGGTTCATCCTGCTTATCCGACAGAGAATGATCCAGTGCCTGATAATCTCCTTCCAGGCAAAAAAAATGGTATGACGGGGATCGTACATATGCGTAGGTTCTGAACCTGCGCCATTCACTTCGATAACCGAAAAATTCTTTCCCTGTTTTAATTCTTCCCAGTCGTTATACCGGATATCGAGCCTGCCAAAATGAAAATCCTTTATTTTTTTGCAGATGCCGTCAATAACCTGGGTCAGACGATCATCAGCCAGTTGGGAATCATCGAAGAATTTAGCGCCTCTTGCGTGGTTTCCATAGGGCGAGAGTATGCGCTCCTCTCCTTTCTTTAATATATAGCCAAGCGTCGCGCCAAATATCTTTTCAAGGCTATTCATCTGTAACAGCGCCCTGTTATTTTTCTGTAATAGAGACCGGATAGAATGAATACCATCTCCGGAAACTTTTAAAAATTCTTTCCTTACAATACCTGATATGGTTCCTGAAGCCTGGTTTGGATAGCGGTAATAAAAGATGCCCACTTCATTTTCAAACCGGATGAATTCCTGGATATGAAAATCTACAGGCGTATGCGTAATATATTTTTCTAAGTCAGCTTCATTTTTTAAGATCTTTACTCCCCGTCCCCTTCCGCCGCTATCTGGTTTGCCGATGATGGGGAAATTAAATTCATTTTCTTTTAACCGTTGGAAAATATCCTGCTTGTTGGCATCGGCTTCAAAATAGATGGTACGAGGATAGAGCTGTTCAGGCATGATTGCGTAAATGTCTTTTTTGGATTCATTGAGAAACCCGCCATTTTTAATAGAGGGGTTAGCCGCGGAAAAGAAAAAAAAGGAACGGGCTCTGATGCAAAGCAGTATCCATATGGGATATATCCAGATATACACTGCATTGAAACTCCAGTACTCCCAGTTAAATAGCTTTATAAAAAAAGGGCGCCTGAAAAAATGAGTTATAGCATTCATTATCTGCCTGACATTGATTTTTCAAGGACCATATCCTTAAAGTAATGCAGGTTATTTTTTACATCGAAATATATCGCTTCCAGCGATCCATTGTCAATGGCCATTGAAGTAATACTGACGGTAGATACTTTACCCTCCCTGTTCATCAGCAGATCGTTCTGTTCGTTCCCATCGCCTGTGAACTGGTGAAAGTGCATGATCTCCTGCTGGCTGCGCTCTCTTTTTTCTTCCATCCACTGATTGAACCAGCTTGCCCTTTTAATAATAATATCATCGGTATACAGTGTTGAAGACGACC
>JBDTVL010000398.1:0-3476 GCA_040007215.1 Flavitalea sp. | reverse complement strand
GGCGCCTTCCCAGCTTCGCCATTGCTTGCCATACACCGGCCCCAGGTCGCCACGCTCATCGGCCCATTCATTCCAGATACTTACGCCATGTTCATTCAGGTAGCGGGTATTAGTATCGCCATTAAGAAACCAGAGCAGTTCGTAGACAATACTTTTCAGGTGCAGCTTTTTGGTGGTGACAAGCGGGAACCCTTCTTCCAGGTTGAACCGCATCTGGTAACCAAAACAACTGCGCGTTCCGGTGCCCGTACGGTCGGTTTTGGCCGCCCCATTATCCAGTATGTGCTGAAGTAACCGGAGATATTGTTCCATATATGCAAGTTAGAGAATTCCCTTCAGGTATATATATACTCTGCGCATCCTGAGGATGAATCCGGCCCCGATAATATACATAAATTGCTTATATCAAACTCTTTCTTAAATTTGACAATATCTGTAGCCCTTAAAAAGCATTTATCCTAATTAATAAAAACTTAATTTGACATTCAACGAGTATTTTGAACCGGAGTTATTGGAAGGGTTGATTTCGATGGGATTTGAAAAACCAACGCCAATTCAGGAGCAGGCCATACCAATCATTTTAAATAACCGCGATATTATCGCCTGTGCCCAAACAGGCACCGGCAAAACTGCGGCCTACCTGCTTCCTATCATTAATAAATTAATTAAATCCCCTACGGATAATATTAATGCACTGATCATTGTTCCTACACGGGAACTGGCCATCCAGATCGATGAGGCCCTGCAGGGATTCGGCTATTTTACCCCCGTCAGTGCTATTGCCATCTATGGCGGTAACGATGGCAGCTCTTATGAGCAGGAGAAAAAAGCGCTCTCCCAGGGCGCGAATATTATCATTGCCACGCCGGGAAGGCTTATCGCCCACCTTAACCAGGGCTATGCCAAATTCAGCGCTCTGCAGCACCTGGTGCTGGATGAGGCCGACAGGATGCTAGATATGGGCTTCAGCGACGATCTCAGCAGGATCATCAGTTTTTTACCCAAGGAAAGGCAAACCCTGCTGTTCTCCGCCACCATGCCGCCTAAAATACGGACCCTGGCCAACAAGATCCTCACCAATCCCGACCAGATCAATATAGCCGTGTCGAAACCTGCCGAAAGGGTTATTCAAGGGGCCTACCTGGTCTATAATCAACAGAAGATCGGACTGCTGAAATCTTTGCTGGAAGGCAAAAACCTGAAAAGCATTTTGATCTTTTCTTCTACCAAAAGCAAGGTGAAAGAGCTGGAAAAAGAATTAAGGCAGCTCCGGTTTAACGTGGCAGCCATTCATTCCGACCTGCTCCAGGATCAGCGTAATGATGTGCTCAGGGGTTTTAAGAGTCGTAAACTACAGATGCTGGTGGCTACAGACATTCTTTCCAGGGGAATTGATATCGACTCCATTGAACTCGTGATCAATTATGATGTTCCCGGCGATGCGGAAGATTATATCCACCGGGTGGGAAGAACAGCCCGGGCAGAAGCTACCGGCGTTGCGCTCACTTTTATAAACCCCACGGATATGCGAAAGTTCAAGAATATCGAAGAACTGATCGGCAGCGAAGTAAAGAAAATACCGCTGCCTCCATCTCTCGGAGAAGGTCCTGATTACCATTCAGAAAGCCGGCCGCAACAGGGACAGAGCAGGGGACCTAAAAGGTTTTTCAAGAATAAGAGATAAAGACAAATACAAAACAAAATAAAATGACCGGTCTCCCCTATAGGCAGACCGGTTATTTTGTTTGTATTATTTAACTGATTTAGTTCTTCTCATAGATAACGATCTCACATCGCCTGTTCATCCATGCCGTTCCGGGATCATTTCCTTTTATTACCGGGTTATTCTTGCCGTAACTGCTGATGATCATTCTTTCCGCAGGAACTCCCCGGCTGTTCATGTAATCATATACCATCTGCGCTCGCTTCTTGGATAATGCGGAGTTATATTGTTCGCTGCCCGCAAGATCCGTGTATCCCTTAAGGTGAACGCGAAGTATTTTGTTGTCCTTGAGTTTCTGGATCACCTGGTCAACCGAGCCAAAGGCGGAAGAGGTTAAGGAATACTGATCGTAATTGAAATAGACGATATTTTTAACCGCTGCAGGAAGGTTCATCGGATCATCCGGGTCCAGCGGGTCCCTGTCATTTTCCAATGCCAGCATGTCGTTGCGCTTTTTGATCTCCTTCACCCTGTTCAGGGAATCTTCCTGCACTTTCTTCAATGAATCCAGATTAAGCAGGTAATAGTTATTAATGATATTGGTAATCCTGATCTTTGCCGTATCCTTATCCTTGCTCTTATCTTCTTCCTCGTCTTTCTTCCTCTTTAATGGAATATAGATACCCAGCGTATACATCATAGAGTTGGCGATATTCTTACTGATTGCGCGCGCATACGCCGTTTGCGATTCTATCATGATATGCTTTGTGGTAAATTTCACACCTACGCCCACCGGGGCGCTCATGAAAGCGCCGTTACCGAACAGACTGTTGAAACCCGCAGCCAGGTAGGGTTGTAAACGATACTGACCTGCCAGCAAATGAAAATACATAGTGGCATTAACAAGACCGTAATTCTTTTTAGCGGCCCCGCTGACCAGGGAATCTTTTCCACGCACACGTCCCTGTGCAAATCCGCCATCGATACTCATAGATAAGTTGCCGGAGAAATTTTTATACACCGAAGCCGAAGCCGACATATTAGACCTGTTCTGAAAAGAAAGCGTATGCGCATCACTGATATATCCAAGTTGCCTCTTTTCGATCATCCCAAAATCCTGTGCCTGTAGTTTTAACAGTGGCGATATGAACCAGCGCTTATCGAGTTTTTTCACCGCCGCTTTGGTTTCAGGCAGTTTACTTTCTTCGTGATTACTGCTGTTGATCGTATCCATTGAACGGGTTTGAGCAACAAGCGTTTTATTTATGGAATCCGGAACGTCGGTCTGGAGTTTGAAGTTCTTCAGTAACGAATCGGGTATTTTCATTTGCGCAAATGACACTTTCGTTGGAGCTTCAGACGAAACAATCTGCGTGAACGCTATTGTCGTCATCATCATACAAACCGCCAGGAAAATAAATCTCGTTCTCATGGGTATGGATATTAGAAGTCAAATTTTACAGCCAGCTCAATTCCATTACGCCGGAATCCCGCTGCGCTGATGGGCGATACATTTACGTCGTAACCTAGGGATACTATCGCTTTCGAATACCTTATTTCAACATTCGGGACCACTGCATCATCGTACCGGTAACCTAACCCGAATCCTACTCCGCCTTTAACGGACGGGATAGATTTAAAGTAAGCGATGTTGCCAAAATGCTTATAGGCTTTCCCCTGCCAGTTAAGCGATGTATGAAAAGAAACGGCATCCTGCATTGGCGTAATAAACGTATACCCTCCCTGGATGCCATAAGCGTACTTTAATTTAAATTCAGGACTTTTTGCATCATCTGTATATGCTTTATTGATA
>JBDTVL010000397.1:0-3481 GCA_040007215.1 Flavitalea sp. | reverse complement strand
TACAGTTTAAGCCCGCTGGTCAATGTGATCGACGTAGCTAAAAAAGTGATCGAAGGTATTTATGATGGCGTTCCCACTACAGAGCTCGATAACCTCGCCGCTGAAACCGCAGCCTCGCTGGCTACCAAACATCCCGATTATGCCCTGCTGGCATCGCGTATCGCGGTCAGCAACCTGCATAA
The DNA here is from genome assembly GCA_040007215.1 of Flavitalea sp. Taxonomy (GTDB): domain Bacteria; phylum Bacteroidota; class Bacteroidia; order Chitinophagales; family Chitinophagaceae; genus Flavitalea. The sequence goes on along the minus strand of JBDTVL010000397.1, from coordinate 3,299 downwards.
GAATACGGTGAAATCATTCTCCGAAACCATGAAGCGGTTATATAATTATGTTGATAAGGCCAGCGGAAAAAGACTTCCCCTCATTGCCGACGATGTAATGCGGATCATTGAAGAAAATGCAGAGTTATTAGACAGCACTATTATATATGACCGCGATTTCGGATTCGATTATTTTGGATTCAAAACGCTCGAAAAATCATACCTGCTTCGCGTTGACGGAAAGATCGCCGAACGTCCCCAGCATATGTATATGCGCGTAGCTATCGGCATTCATAAGGCCGATATGGAAGCCGCCATTAAAACTTATCACCTGATGAGCGAAAGATGGTTCACGCATGCCACGCCCACCCTGTTCAACGCCGGCTCTCCAAAACCGCAGATGAGTAGTTGCTTTCTGCTGACGATGAAAGAAGATAGTATTGACGGCATTTATGATACCCTGAAACAAACGGCAAAAATTTCGCAAAGCGCCGGAGGTATCGGCCTCGCTATTCATAATATCCGAGCTACCGGTTCTTATATCGGCGGCACGAATGGATCCAGCAATGGTATCATTCCAATGCTTCGCGTATTTAATGATACCGCCCGTTATGTTGACCAGGGCGGCGGCAAACGCAAAGGCGCTTTTGCTATTTACCTGGAACCCTGGCATGCCGATGTTTTTGAATTCCTCGATCTGCGTAAAAATCATGGTAAGGAAGAGTCTAGGGCCAGAGATCTTTTTTATGCCTTATGGATCTCCGACCTGTTCATGAAACGGGTGGAAGCGAACGGAAGCTGGAGCTTGTTTTGTCCTAATGAAGCGCCCGGACTCAGCGATTGCTGGGGTGATGAGTTTGAAGCGCTGTACACAAAATATGAAGAAGAAGGAAAGGCAAGGAAAACCATCAAGGCCCAGGAACTTTGGTTTGCTATTCTTGAATCGCAAATTGAAACCGGCACGCCATATATGCTGTACAAAGACGCCGCTAACCGGAAAAGCAACCAGCAAAACCTGGGCACGATCAAGAGCAGTAATCTCTGTACAGAAATAATGGAATATACATCGCCCGATGAAGTGGCGGTATGTAATCTTGCTTCGCTGGCGCTTCCACGTTTTGTGATCAATGGCGTATTCGATCACCAGAAATTATTCGATGTAACGGTGGAGGTTACCCGAAACCTGAATAAGATCATCGATAATAACTATTACCCTATTCCTGAAGCCAGGAATTCGAATATGCGTCACCGGCCGATCGGACTTGGCGTTCAGGGTCTTGCGGATGTATTTATATTATTAAGGCTTCCCTTCGAAAGCGAGCTGGCGAAAGTGCTGAATAAGAACATTTTTGAAACGATCTATTTTGCCGCGATGACTGCCAGTAAAGACCTGGCCATGGAACAGGAGCCTTATGAATCCTTCCAGGGATCGCCATTATCGAAAGGTATTTTCCAGTTTGATATGTGGGGCGTTCAGCCTTCAGACCGCTGGAACTGGGAACAACTGCGCAAGGAAGTGATAGAACATGGCGTAAGGAATTCGCTGCTGGTGGCTCCCATGCCTACCGCTTCCACCTCGCAGATATTCGGTAACAATGAATGTTTTGAACCATATACTTCCAATATTTATTCCAGGAGAGTGCTGAGCGGAGAGTTCATCATCGTAAATAAACATTTGCTTAAGGATCTGGTTCAGCTTGGCTTATGGAACAATGATATGAAGAACAGGATCATTTCGGCAAATGGTTCTATTCAGCATATTGAAACGATTCCTGCCGAAATAAAAGAATTGTATAAAACCGTATGGGAGATCAGGCAGCGCAATATTATTGATATGGCTGCCGACAGGGGCGCTTATATCTGCCAGTCGCAATCGCTGAACCTGTTCGTGGATACGCCAACCGCTTCCAAGCTTACCTCCATGCATTTTTATGGATGGAAAAAAGGATTGAAAACAGGCATGTATTACCTGCGCAGCCAGGCGGCAACACAGGCGGTTCAGTTTACTATCGAAAAACAAGGAAGCGAAGAAATGCAACCTGTGATTCCAAAAGTGGCAGAAGAAACCGAGACTAAAAATGATATGGACAGTATCACCACCGATTTTACCGGTCCATCCTGCACCATGCAGGACGGTTGCGTAACCTGCAGTTCTTAGTACTAACCGACTATTTATATAAAAACCAAGCCTGGTATGGAATCTTTTCCTGCCAGGTTTTTTTCATGTTACCCCTCTATTATCAAGGCTTTCAATAGGTTAATCATCGTTTTTATTTACTGCAATAAAAACGGGCATCAGGGAGATGTAATTCTTTTTTGCAGGGGTATTATTTCGTGTAACTTAAGCCGTCTGTTTTCCTAATATTGAACAAAGTTCAAGGAAGTTTATGAAACATTTTCTCATCTGTTTATTTTTTTTAACGGCCGTTCTGTATAGGGCTGAAGCGCAGACCAGTTCGCAGGAAAAGCCGGTCACAGGCATACAGGTAGGCATCTTTACATCAAATATTGCCAACAAATGGATCGATCTGTCTTATGCCGGTATTTCACAGGCACAGAAGCTGGATATTTATCTTCCTGATAGTGGTCAGGGCCCTTTCCCGGTAATTATAGCTATCCATGGAGGCGCGTTTAAATTTGGCGACAAAGCCGATGATCAGCTGGTGCCAATGCTCGAAGGACTAAGAAGAGGGTATGCCGTGGCAAGTATCAACTACAGGATGAGCGGCGAAGCAAAATCAACGCAACTTATCCAGGATGTTAAGGCAGCCGTTCGCTGGTTGCGAGCCAATGCCGGAACGTATAAGCTCAATCCCAATAAAATGGCCGCCTGGGGTTCTTCTGCCGGGGGACATCTGTCCTCATTACTCGGCGTTTCCGGCGATATACCGGCATTCGATGATCCTGCTCTGGGAAATGCAAAAGAATCAGCCAGGGTAGAGGCTGTTGTAGATTGGTTCGGCCCGGTTAATTTTCTAACTATGGACGATGAATATGCGCTTCTCGGAGCCAGAGGCATGCAACATAGCGTGGCAGGGTCGCCGGAATCGGAAGTGATCGGCTCGCTCATCACTGCGGCGCCCGATAAAGTGAAAGCATTTAATCCTGCAACCTATATTACCAAAGACGATCCTCCTTTTTTTATACAGCATGGCTCAAAAGACCCTTTAATTCCTTACCTGCAATCGCTGAACTTTGCCTATAATCTCTATTCAGTTCTTGGCAGGGATAAAGTAAATGTTGAACTGCTGGAAGGCGAAGGTCATGGCGGCTCCCAGTTCAATGCTCCGCAAAACCTCGATAAAGTATTTGCTTTCCTG
>JBDTVL010000396.1:0-3506 GCA_040007215.1 Flavitalea sp. | reverse complement strand
TGAACCCGATGGGGTTTTTGTGAGCGATGGTATTGTAACACAGAAAAAAAGAGACAATAAATCGGATTTCGGAGAATTGCTGTCGCAAATGACGCTTCCTGAATATATCTCTCACGATATCCTGGATCAGTTGAATGATCCATTTTCCTATAAAGAAATAGAGCTGGTATTGAAGAATGCTTTGCTGCCCATAGGATCGGCAAATGAAAGAAAAAAAATAAAATACGATATCCTGAGTGTGGTCAATACCAGGTATGAACTACACTTTCCTGCCGATTCGATGATTTCTGAACGCGTTATCTTCCCTGTAACTTTCACGGAGAAGAATGGAATTGAAGATGCCAGGTTCGTAAAATTTACCGATGATGACGGCGTCATTACTTATATCGCCACGTATACCGCCTATGATGGTTCTTTTATCCTGCCTCACCTGATTGAAACAAAAGATTTTTTGCGCTTTAAAATGTCTCCTCTTCATGGGAAAGCGGCTATTAATAAGAACCTGGCTCTTTTCCCAAGAAAGATAAATGGACAATACGTGATGCTTTCCCGTATCGATGGCGAGAACAATTATATCATGTTTTCCGACGACCTGTATTTATGGGAAACAGCCGAGTTGTTGCAAAAGCCAAAATATGCCTGGGAATTCGTGCAGATAGGTAACGGAGGATCTCCTGTTGAAACAGAAAAAGGTTGGCTGATCATTACCCATGGCGTAGGAGCGATGCGTAAATATTGCCTCGGCGCCAGTTTATTTGATCTTAAAGATCCTCGCATCGAATTGGGCAGGTTGAAAGAGCCGATGCTTTTGCCTAATGAAGATGAAAGACATGGTTATGTGCCAAACGTAGTATATTCCTGCGGATCGATGATTCATGGAGAGAATTTATTCCTGCCTTATGCGGTATCTGATCAGGCTTCTTCTTTTGCCACAATTCCAATTAATGAGCTTCTAAAGGAATTAACGGACGCTGAATAAAAAACTAAGGCATACTATTTCCCGCTAAAATCTTTTTATACAAATCCAGGTAGTGGAGGGCCATGGCCTTGCCGCTGAATGCGCCAATTGCATAAGCACGGCATTCCTGCCTGTTAATGGTATTAATGATGCCTGCAGCTTCCACTGCCCCTGCAATATCGTTTACTAAAAACCCGGTCCTTCCTTCTATCACGAGCTCCTTCATAGATCCCCGGTTAAAGGCAATTACCGGCGATCCGCAGCACATCGATTCTATAACGCTCAAACCGAAAGGTTCTTCGAAACTGATGGGATGCAATAAGGCCAGGGCATTTCCTAATAACTGATTGCGTTCTTCAGGACCGACATTACCTTTATAAATGACTTTCTTATCATCAAGGTAAGGGAATACTTTTTCCTCAAAATAATTATGATCCTGGATCAGGCCGCAAATTACCAGGTTTTTATTGGCCCGTTTAGCAATCTGAATCGCTTCATAAGTCCCTTTGTGTGGATGAATCCTGCCGAAATACAATAGATAATCGCCGCGCCCTTCGCCGGCATGAAATTGTTTTACATCTATTCCATTATGCACGGTATCGAGGTATTTCAATTCCGGATGACGGTCGCTTTTACTGATAGATACATAAAAGCTATGTTCATTGTATTTTTTATATACAGGAATGATCTGCTCTGAAGAAAAACCATGAATGGTAGTGACCATCGGTTTATTAATGAGCCTGGAATAAGTAAGCGGCAGAAAATCAAAATGATTGTGTATGATATCAAATTGATCAGCCTGCTCCATCAGGTGGGATATATGCAAACATTCCCATACTTTAGCGTCGGCGGGATACTCCCCTGTAGGCCTTTCGCAAACCGATTCAAGTTTTGCTTTCGTAACAGAATCTCCCGTCGCAAACAAGGTTACCTCAACTCCTTCTTCCACCAAAGCTTCCGTAAGCACAGAAGCTACCTGCTCCCATGGACCATAATGCCTTGGCGGCGTTCTCCAGGTAACAGGCGCAAGAATAGCTACTTTCATGTAATAATATTCATTTACTTCTATTCTGTCAGTGCAGAAGCGACTACCACATGAGATATCCAGTAGGCCAGCGTGCTTTCAGCTCCCTGGTTAAAATTTATTCCCTCTGCATGCAGACCATCGGCACACCCACCGGTGCCAGGATCATATAAAGACAATCCCAGATCATTAGCGCCAAGGAACCATTGATAGCTTTCAAACATACGCGACAGGTAACGGTCATCCCTGGTTATTCTGAAAGCCTGCTGGTAATAGAGTACCATGGCCATCACATCAATACCCTGCTGGTCAAATTGAGCGGAAGGTCCTCCTCCTTTAACGCACCAGCCCTGGTTACCAATAGGCCTTAAGATTCCATCATGAAATACTCTTGACTCCAGGAACTCCATCGATTCAAGCGCTATGGATAAATACAATTCATTCCGGGTAATTTCATAGGCATTCAATAAAGCCAGCGGAAGAATGGCATTATCGTAAGTAAGTACCGGCTCAAACCAATGCCAGTCATTGTCTTTATTACTTTCATACATCAACGTCATTTTATTGGCGAGATGTATTACCATATCTGTTTTCAGGTCGTCGGGATAATGACATTTTATAAATTGGCAAACCCCGATAATAGAATTGGCAATTCCTCGTATTGAGGTTAATTTATTTATATGAGGATAAGCTTTTGCAAATATCTCGGCTCCAGTTCTCACTGGTAAATGAGTTGATCCTTCATTGAGCAGGAATCCCAGCGCCATAACGGTTCTCCCAAAAGAGTCTTCTGATCCCCGCTCCTCTTCTATGGTTTTAGCATAGCTCATGAAATTTCTGAAATAGCCATTATCCGATTGCATATAATGAATGAAACTGAGATAAATGGGAAGCACGCGAAACGCTGTTCTGTTTTTCTTATCTCGGCATGCCCATACCGCCAATAATAGTGCGCGGGCATTATCATCAATACAATACCCTTCCTTTCGGTTAGGCATATCAAATATGGCATGTTGAATCATGCCGGTATCATCCGTGAGGTTGCTGATCTGAGAAAAATTAATGTCTGGCATATCAATCGCCTTCAGCACATCAGGTCCCGGGCAAGCTATTATATTAGCTGTTTCCATAAAAAAAATATTTAATCATTAACCGGCAACCTGGTTAGATAATTTATTGGAGGCAACGGGCTTGCCAAAAATTTCATAGAACAAATCGGCATGCTTTCTACCCACTTTTTTCCAGTTAGTATCGCGCATTTTCAGTAATGCGCTATTACTCATCTTTTTTCTTAAATCATCATTCTGCAAAAGCATGATAGCTTTTTCTGCAAGTTCGGTTTCACCCGCAGTTTCAAGAATGATTCCTGTTTCCTCATCCAGCATTTCTTTTGCCAGCACAAATGAATTGGAAATAACAGGACAACCGGCGCTCATGGCATAGAGGAAGGTTCCGCTTACGGCCTGGTAGGGGTCTTTCGAAGTAAAAAAATAGATATCAGTTAGCGTCAGGTATTCCATGAGT
>JBDTVL010000395.1:0-3508 GCA_040007215.1 Flavitalea sp. | reverse complement strand
TGAAGGAATCTCCGGCATATTGAGTGAGCAGGGGGATGGATGGTTCTATAAGGACAACCTCGGGAACGGAAATTTCAGTCCAGCCAGGCTGATCAGTTCCAGGCCCAGTTTTTCCGGTTTGGATGATGGCAAACTGTCCATACTGGAATTGCAGGGCGATGGAAGAAAATATTTAGTACAGGCATCATCGCTGCCAAAAGGGTATTTCGAACTGACGATGGAGGAAGAATGGACGCCTTTCCATGCCTTTGACAGCTATCCCAATATAGACCTGCACGATCCCAATCTTAAGTTTATTGACCTTAATGGCGATGGTCTCCCTGAACTGCTGATCTCCTATGAAAAAGAATTCCTTTGGTATGCGTCGAAAGGTATTGCCGGATATGACAGCCCACTTATTGCTGCTAAGGCGATTGATGAGGAAAAAGGACCGCAGGTTATTTTTGAAGATACGGATAATAGCGCCCTGATAGCTATTGCGGATATGAGCGGCGATGGTCTTGCAGATATTGTAGTGATCAGTTATTCATCTGTTTGTTATTACCCTAATCTTGGCTATGGAAAGTTCGGCGCCAGGGTATCTATGCCTATGAATGGTTGTTTTGATACAATTACCGGCTTCAATCCTCATTTCATACAACTCGCAGATATTGATGGTTCGGGTACGACTGATATTATTTATTGTGCAAAAGAAAAGTTACAGGTATGGTTTAATGAGGCAGGTAATAGCCTGGCAGATAAGCAGGAAATATTTTATCCTTTCCCGCTTATGGATGACGCTGCAAAAATATCTTTTACCGATCTGCTGGGAAATGGAACTGCCTGTATCATTTGGTCTTCGCCGTTACCTGCGTTTCAAAATTCGCCATTGAAATACATTGACCTGATGGGTGGAAGAAAGCCTCATGTTATGTTCTCGCATAAAAATAATATGGGTAGAGAAACCACCCTTGATTACAAAAGCTCTACTCAATATTACCTTCAGGATAAAAAGGAAGGCAAGCCCTGGATAACCAAACTGCCATTCCCTGTGCAATGTGTGAGCCGGGTTATGGTGGAGGATAAAATTTCGCAGACTCGTTTTGTTAATGAGTACAGTTATCATCATGGTTATTTTGATGCGCCTGAAAGAGAATTCAGGGGGTTTGCAAAGGTGATACAGAAAGACAGTGAGTCGTTTGAAAATTTTATTGCACAGAAAACAGGCTCCGTCACACAGGTGGTGGAGAAAGATTTCTTTCAGCCGGTGGTCACTACCATTCACTGGTTTCATACTGGCGCTTATCTCGGCAGGGAAACCATGGAGCAAAGACTTTCGAATGAATTTTATCCTGCTTCATTGGTAAAATCCGGGAAGATTACGGATGCCAAGCTGATTACTGAGCTGAACAGTTACCAGTTGCCAGAGATAACCATACCTGGTAACCTTACTGCCGCTGAAACGGTTGAATGTTACAGGGCATTAAAAGGATTGCCATTGAGAACGGAAGTATACAGCGATGAGGGCGATCCCGGGGTTAATCAGCATCCTTACATCGTTACGCAGTATAATTATTCGGTTCAGTTGCTGCAGGCAAAAAAGGGTAATCAGTATGCCGTTTTTTTAACCCATGAAAAAGAGAACCTGGGCATACATTTTGAACGTAATCCGAATGACCCGCGCATTACGCATGCTATAAACATCGCTATTGATACATTCGGTAATATCCTTGAATCAGCGGCCATCGTGTATGGCAGGAAAGAAGCTGATATGGACCTGCCTACTAAAGCGGACAGGACGCATCAGACCAGGCAGCATATCCTCTATACAAAAAATATTTATACTAAATTGATCGATACCCCTGGCAGTTACTGTTTGCCAGTAGCTTGTGAGAACCAGGTGTGGGAATTAAATGCAGCCTTAACGACTGCTATTTTTTATACTAAAGAAGAGATTCAAATTTCATTGGCCGCTGCCATAATAACCAATTATGCTAAGGAAGCAAAGTTAGGTGAGAAGCGGATGATAGAGCATTCAAAGACCCTTTTTCTGAAAACTGATCTGACCGGCCCTGAAACCTTTGGTACGATGGCTATTCCGCTGTTGACCTATGAAAATTACCTGCTGGCTTTTACGCCATCAATGATTGCAGATATTTATGGAGTAAGAACCAATGAGGTTTTTCTCCGGACCAAGGGCGCCTATATTGATCTTGATGGCGACAATAATTACTGGATTCCCTCCGGACGAATAGCTTATCATGCAGACTTTAAGTCAAATCCATTTGCCACCGTTATTCCTCCTGTCGTTGCGGGTTCGCTCTTCTTCGCAAAAAAGAATTTTTACCTGCCACTGGCATATTCTGATGGCTTCGGTAATATGTCAAAAATATTTTATGATGCACAGAAGATTTTTATAAACCATTCTGTAGACGCTTTGAATAATGAATCTATTTCTGAAGGATTTAATTACCGAACCATGCAGCCTTATCTACTCCGTGACGCTAATGATAACAGGACAGGCGTTCGTTTTGATGAGATGGGATGGGTAGCAGCCAGTTTTATCATGGGAATGGCAGGAGAGTTTAAGGGGGATTTACTGGATACATCTCAGGCGGAATCGTCCCCTAACGATCATCCAACAACGAAAATGGAATATGAGTTTCGTTATTTTTTCTCAGGCGGCAAATTACCGGATCGGGTCAAAACAACTGTCCGTGAACAGCATCATTTCAAGCCCAAGGCGCCTGAGGCCGGTAGTATTGTAAATTGGCTGTCTACCCTATCTGATACGATTAATACCGATAATCCGGGTGTGACCACATCGGTTGTTTGGCAGGATAGCTATGCCTATTGCGATGGTTCAGGTAATATTGTATTGCGAAAAGTACAGGCGGAGCCAGGCTTCGCTCCAGCCCGTGATACGGGAGGAGAACTGATCAGGGGTATTGACGGGTTGGTACAAATGAAAAATACAGCTCCGCAACTCCGTTGGGTGGGGAATGGCCGAACCCTGTTAAACAACAAAGGGAAGCCGGTAAAACAATACGATCCATATTTTGATAGCAGTCCAGAATACAATACGGAGTCGGAGCTTGTACAGATGGGTTTCACCACGCTGAATATCTATGATGCGCCTGGCAGGGTAATTAAAACCATTTATCCTACAGGTACATTTTCATCACTTGCCTTCGATGCCTGGAAACAGGTAACCAGCGATCAGAACGATCATGTAAAAGCCAGCGACTGGTATTCGGCGAGAATTACAGGCGCCATGGGGGCTGCAGAGAAATTAGCTGCTGAGAAAACATCTGTACATGATCAAACGCCTGCCATTAACTGGATAGACAGTTTGGGACGACCATTCATCAAAATGGAACATTGCAGGAGCCAGCGCAGCGGGGAAGCGGTAGAAGAATATTTTTATTATACGAGGACGGAAGCAGATGCAGAAGGTAATTCACTAAGTATTACTGACGCAAGAGGCAACAAAGTGATGACCTGGAAGTATGATATGTTGGGCAGCATC
>JBDTVL010000394.1:0-3510 GCA_040007215.1 Flavitalea sp. | reverse complement strand
CATATCCCCGCCAGCAAAATGATCCAGGAAAACCCCCGACCCGCTTTCTGCAATACCGGGGTCCCTGCCAGGTTGCCCATAAAACGGGTACCCAGGAAGAAAAAAACAGAATATAGTACGATGAAAATAAAATCCAGGCGGATGGCAGTATGCACCTTATCTATCATACCCGCAGGATCAATACTCCAGGCCGTCATGATCCGGCTCGCTTTATCAACATCTTTTGCCAGCTCAAACGATACGATCTCGCCCGACCTCAGCGGCAGCATCACCGTTTTCATGACTACAATGAACAGTAACATGCCAATGCCCGCTAAAAAAAATAATTTACGTAATGAAAATGACGAAGCCATCTAATCAGATTATGAAATGAATGTTTTATAGGAATCGTTACCTTTTCAACAATAAAAGTTACGATTAGCGCCGCAAACATCCATCAGGAAATACTGACGGCGGGAATAATACCATCCTGACATGAGGAAATTATTGCAAAAACTGTTCAGAAAGCCCGTTACCTGGCTGGCCAGAAAAGTTTCATCGGCTCCGGTAAAGAAAGAGGTAAACGCTTCACTATCGCAGTTGCTAAAGAATATACAGGAAGAAAAAGAAGGTTACGCCCCTCCTGTGCCCTTCGATATAACCGAAGGAAAGTTTATCGTTTTCTCCGATCAGCATAAAGGCGGTAAGGACCTGGCCGACGATTTCAGGAATACCACGCTGAATTATATGGCCGCCCTTCAATATTACTATGATGCCGGTTTTACCTTTATCAACCTGGGCGATTGTGAAGAACTCTGGGAAAACACCCCATCCACCGTTATCAATATAAACAGGCTGGCCCTGCTGCAGGAAGCCAGGTTCCTTCAATCGGGCCGCTATTGCCGCATCTATGGCAATCACGACCTGGAATGGAAATACCTTATCCAGCAAAACCTTTTCCTCAAACCTATATTCGGCGATAAACTCACCGTACATGAAGGATTGTTACTGACAACTATGTATAACAATATTCCCCGCTATATCTTCCTGGCGCATGGTCACCAGGGCGACAAAAGAAGCGATGGTAATGCCTTCAGCAACTGGGTAGTGGCGGCTATCTGGACGCCCATTCAAAGGTTCCTGGAAATTTCCCTCGATACCGTGTCCGATTCTTTCGAACTGGTGGACAAACATAATATCGTGATGTACCAGTGGAGCGCCACCCAGAAAAATATGCTGTTCATATCCGGCCATACGCATAAACCGGTGTTTGCTTCCCTCGATCATATCGACCGCCTCAACAAACAACTGAAAAAAGCCAGGGAACTTAATGATGCTGCCCAGGCGCAATCCATACTACAGCAAATCGAAGAAAGAAAAAAGGAATATGCAGGAAAAAAACTGGTCAAGACCATGGCCAAGCCCAGCTATTTCAATACCGGCTGCTGCTGCTTCAGCGATGGCGATATGACCGGAATAGAAATCGCAGATGGCTTTATACGACTCGTTAAATGGGAGGCCGGCGCTGATACTGGAACAAGAATGGTTCTTGAAGAATCGCCGCTTTTTTATGTATTCGATCAGATGTGTGATGAACAAGGTGCCGGCCAGCCTGCACGCTGACCATTGCCCTGTATAATAAACTGATTCATAATGAAAAACTACCTGCCTTTTGCGGAGGCCTCATTTTTCGCCCTACAGGTTTCCTCTCTTTTCAAAACAACTTCCCCTGCTCCCCAGGCCTCCTGAACTGCGTGCAATCCAATTCCAGACGCTCATGATTCAACCCATACTTATGCGTATATTTTTTATACTGTTGACTAATGATCTGCGCTACATTTCCTTCGCCCCTCATCCGCACTCCCCATCGGCTGTCATTCACTTTTCCATCATGACTGCCCTCTATAAGGTGCCATACCTTATCGCCCCTGTCCGGAAAATTCTTGTATAACCAATCATGAAACAACAACTTGATCGCCCCATTGAGCCGGATAAAAGTATAGGCCGAAAAAGTCGCTCCGGCTTCGCTGGCCTGTTTAATTATATCATGCATTTCATGGTCATTCAAACCCGGTATCATCGGGCCCAGCATCACGCCCATCCGGACTCCCTGGTCACTGAGCTCTTTTATTAACCTTAATCGCTGTTTGGCCGTGGTGGTTCGGGGTTCCATCACTCTTCTTAATTCCTCCGTAAGCGAAGTAATGGATACCAGTATCGATACCAGGTTTCGTTCGGCCATTTTTTTCAAAATATCCATATCCCTGAGCATACCTGCATTCTTGGTGATCATGCCTACCGGCTGATTGAATTCCAAACATATTTCCAGCAACTGGCGCGTGATCCGGAACTGCTTCTCCGCTGGCTGATAACAATCGGTATTACCGCTTAACCCGATCGGCGCGCATTCCCACCGGGGATTCATCAGGAACTTGCGCAGCAGCTCCGGCGCATTTTTCTTGACGATGATCTTTCTTTCAAAATCAAGCCCCGCGCTATAACCCCAGTATTCAAATGAATTCCTTGCATAACAATAAATGCAACCGTGTTCGCATCCCTGGTAAGGATTCATACTGTAGAACATGCCTACATCAGGGCTATCAACCTTATTCACGATACCCTTCGCCGTCTCGATTAAATACTGAGTGGCCGAATTCGCTTCCGTCCAGTCATCTATCCCTTCTATATGTTCTCTTACCGTTTCTGTTTTAAGAAACCTGTTCTTCGTATTAAATTGGGCGCCCCTGCCTTTCAGGTACGAACTGTTCTCGGATGCATCGTCTTCATTCATATCTGGTCAATTGATGAACCCCAAAAGGGTACGGATTAAAATAAGCGTCCATGTCTTTCGATAAAGAAATCCTGAATACTAAAAAACGCTGAATCATTTCACACAAAGCAGTAAACCATGTACGTCCGCACAAAGGAGGAATCTGTTTACCCCGGTTTGTACCTTCTTACATTTATGGCCCTTTTCAGGAAATGCTTCTCACATAAACAATTCACCCTGTCGGGTAGCTACCGGCATATTCTTAAATTCCATCCGGTCAGTAATCTGATAAGCTCCTCCGCCAAGCGGCCTTTTCAGCAACAACATACTGTCGGCCATAAACCTGGCCGAAAAATGAGTATGCGAATATTCCATCCATGCTTTTTCATATTGCCAGGGGAGCAGCTTCCTGGCAATGGTCATATGAGGCTCCTGGATAAAATGCGGATCATGATCTGGATCGGCCTTCATCAGCTTCTGCGCAGTTTTCAACTCTTTTACCAATTCCTGCACCTGCGTTTTAGTGGCAACGTTTATATAAATAGTATGAGACGGAAAACTCCCGAAATCCGTCAGCTCAATCTTGAAAGGGGCCGTAGACATAGCAATATGGCTGAACCGGTTCCTTATCTTCTCCTCGTTCATGTTCCAAGTCACAAACCTCGCCAGCGTAAGATGAGGCCTGCTGGCCGTAGCCCCGGACGCTTTGAATTTATTCCTGAATTCTTTTTTAATGGTAACAATCCTGTTCCTCAGATCTT
>JBDTVL010000393.1:0-3533 GCA_040007215.1 Flavitalea sp. | reverse complement strand
CGGCGCTCGAATTTCTTGGAGGCAGCGCTTCATCAGCTTTATTTGGTTTATGGGCGGCTGGCATGAGGAATCTGGGAGGAATTCCTGTACTACGAATAGATCTGTACCGTCTGAAGGGGGGGAATCAGATGTTGCCCAATGCTTTTGCGAAAGCATTGGGAGAACGGGTATGGTTGAACAGCCCGGTATTATCCATTAAGAATAATGATTCGGGAGTAGTGGTTAGCTACAAAAGATTTGGTGAACAAAAGCAGATGGAGGCTGATTATTTTGTAAACTGCATTAATCTGCCGGCTTTCCGAAAAATTCCGATAGAACCTGCAATGCCTCCTGAAAAGCAGTACATATTTGAAAACTTCCGGTACGATTCTTATCAAAGATTTGTGTTCCAGGCAAGTTCGAAATTCTGGCTGGAAGATGGATTCAAAAATATTAATATGTACCTTAATCATCCCGATCTTCACGATGTATGGCAGTCGGCAGAAGAAGTGAATACGCATAGGGTGATCGTGCTGGGAACCGGGCCAGGCGGCGTTTCTCCTCAAAGAGCTTTAGCTGCGTTCAGGGAAGTTTATCCTGGTAAGAAAGATACTATTGAGCAGGCGATCAGCAGAGACTGGACAAAAGAAACTTATTCCAATACCTGCGAACGACTTCCTTTCCCTATCGGAGAGCTGCATAAATTCTGGCCGCATATCATGAAACCCCAGGGACGGATTCATTTTGCAGGAGCATATGCTGATAATGTTAACGGAGGCACTGACGCCGCTACCAGGTCGGCAAATCGTGTGGCCAAAGAGATAGACCAGGCATAAAGATCATATGTATTTTAGCGCACAATCTCTGTTGGAATAAAATTATCTTGTGGTTCTCCATTCTAAACGCTAAAATATGCCGAGAGCGTTCTCGGATTTTTTTTATTATTGTTCATCAAAAACACAGAAATTGAATAGTTGATTAATTCCTGCTCCTCTTTTATTTTAACCAAACTAAACTGCAAAAATGAAAGGTAATCGTTTTGTTCTTTCGTATTTTTGGATCCTTTTAATCATTTTTGGGCCATCTCAGTTGCTGGCTCAGAATTTAAGGGACATAAAGGGCGTTGTTACCGATAGTGTCGGCAGCGTTGGTATTTCAGGCGTTAGCGTAATGGTAAAGGGCAGCTCCAGGGGTGTTACTACAGACGCAAAAGGTAAATTCAATATTCAGGCCGGCGCTAATGATGTACTTATTTTCTCCACTATTGGCTTTTCTGATCAGGAAGTTTCCATAAATGGAAGGAACACAGTAAACATTACACTCATCGGCAATTCTACACTGTTGCAAAGCGTGATCGTAAACGTTGGTTACGGAACGCAGAGACGAGCGGATGTGACCGGCGCTGTGGCTTCTATTTCGTCTAAAGAAATTTCCGAGCTTCCGCTGACGAACTTTCAACAAGCTTTGCAGGGACGGGCTCCGGGTATAGACGTTGTTTCTAATGGAACCAGCCCGGGATCAGGCGTTACCGTGCGAATAAGAGGAAGAAGATCTTTCTCTGCAGGCAACGATCCGTTGTATGTGATAGATGGAATTCCAATGACGGGCGATATGACAGATATCAATCCTAATGATATAGAATCGATAGATGTGCTCAAAGATGCATCGGCAACAGCTATCTATGGTTCAAGAGGAGCAAATGGCGTAGTGCTGGTAACAACAAAAAGAGGCAGAATAGGAAAGCCAAGCCTTGGTTATTCTATGTACACAGGTATTACAACTCCCCAAGGGAAATATAATGTCATGAATGGCGCTCAATACGAGCAATACAGGATAGAAGCCTTCCGTACTATAGGACAGGACCCCAACTGGGCGCCGATAGAATTGGAATCGATGCAAAATGGGCATAGCACCACATGGCAGGATCTGATTCTAAGTAATGGATTTAAACAACAGCACGATCTAAGCCTTTCCGGAGGTACGGAGAATACAAAATATGCCGTCAGCGGAAGTTATTTTGATGAACAGGGAGTAATTTCCCTTCAGGATTTCAAAAGATATAATTTAAAAGTGAGCGTAAGCCAGAATGTAGGGAAAAGGCTTAAGTTAGGATTTTCGAGTTTCGCCGCCCTAAGCACACGTAACGGGCAGAATTTTTCCCCGCTTTCAAATGCTTTGAATTTGAGTCCACTGGCGGTTCCTTATGATGCGGATGGAAAACTTATTTTCTTTCCCAATCCTAATGAAACCATTATGAAAAATCCTTTATCCGACCTGGTTCCGGGCGCTTTAAAGGATGAGACTAAACAGAGTCGTATTTTTGCCAGCATATATGCGGAATATAATTTCACCGACGATTTAAGCGCAAGAGTAAATTTTGGACCAAGTATTACTTCTTCACGAAATGGAACGTTCAGCGCGTCCCAAACAAGTATAAGATCTGAAGGTCTTCCTGCTGCAAGCGTTTCCAACAACACAGAGTTTTCTTATACCCTTGAAAATATACTCAATTACAAAAAACATATTGGCGATCATTCTTTTGGCGCCACGGCTTTGTATAGCGTTCAGATGGATGAACTGGAAAACTATTCCTCCTCCGTGGAAGGCGTAACTGCCGATCAGCAGGAATTTTATAATTTAGGCAGCGCCTCTACGATCCTTGGCGTAACCAGCGATTATAGCAAATGGGCTATTCTTTCTTACATGGGCAGATTGAATTATGGTTATAAGGATAAATATTTATTAACCGTTACCGCCAGGGCCGATGGCTCCTCTCGTTTTGCTCCCGGGCATAAATGGGGTTATTTTCCTTCCATGGCTGTAGCCTGGAAAATGACGGAAGAAAAATTTCTTAATAATGTGAAATTCCTTTCCGACCTGAAACTCAGAGCAGGTTATGGCAAGATCGGTAATACAGGTATTAATCCATATGCTACACAAGGCGGACTTCGTCGCACAGCTTATGCTTTCGGAGAAACCAGCGCTTTTGGTTTTAACCCGAATGTGTTCCGCAATCTTGACCTGAAATGGGAAAGCACCGCTTCCTTTAACCTGGGTATAGATTACAGTTTATTTGATAATCGCATCAGCGGTTCAATAGATTTCTATCACCAGAACACTACCGACCTGCTCATGAACAGGCAGATCCCCGCCAATACAGGATTTACTTCCGTACTCAGTAATATTGGCGCTACCCAAAACCAGGGTCTTGAAATATCATTATCTACGCTGAACGTCAATACGCATGGTGGAATTAAATGGCAAACGGATTTCACTTTTTATACCAACAGGGAAAAAATTGTAAGCCTCTCCACCGGTAAAAAAGATGATCCGCAGAATGCCTGGTTTATTGGCAAACCACTGACCGTTTATTATGATTATGAAAAAATAGGCATCTGGCAAACTAAAGACGAAGCCGAAGCATTGAGTTATAATTCCAGGCCCGGAGAAATAAGAATAAAAGATCAGGATAATAACGGGGAGATCAATTCGCAGGATAAAGTTGTATTAGGAAGCGATATTCCCAAGTGGACAGGAGGAATGACCAACAGGGT
>JBDTVL010000392.1:0-3547 GCA_040007215.1 Flavitalea sp. | reverse complement strand
CCTATCGGCAGCAATTCTTCTGAAGGCAATAATGCCCTGTCGGTGTCTACTAAGGAATCGGAAAACTTTATCAGGCGAGCCTTAACCACCCCGCCCAGCCGCAATGAGGCCTTTATATGGCAGATCAAGACCTATTTGCACAGAGACCTGATGCCGGAAGCCGCCAGTCTTATTCAGACCCTTAAAAACGATCCTAACTTCCCTGAAAGGCTCAATAACGATATAAATGAAGTACAGGCCCTGTATTTTTATAAACAGGAAAATTATGACAGCGCAGCATATTACCTTACCAATGCCTTGGATAATGCCGCTAACCGCCTGGAAACCTCCAGGTGGGAATACCTGATTGCCCAGTTGTATGAAAGAGCGGATAAAAAAGATCTCGCCCAGGAATTCTATGATCGCGCCATGAAACATACCCTGGACCCCGTTCTTGAGGTATATTCAAGGCTAAATTCGATAAGGCAGAATACCAGCGATTCTATCGCAATCAAAAAAAATATTGAGGACCTCACCAAAATGGGAAGAAGAGACCGGTATACCAAATACCGGGATATTATTTATTATACCGCTGCTCAGATAGAACTGGAAAGAAAAAATATTCCAGGGGCTAAAGCTATGCTGCTGAAATCGGCCAGCGCGGCCAGCGAAAACCTCAACAACACCCAGCGAACAAAATCATTCCTGATGCTGGGCGATCTTTCTTATGATGAACAATTATTTCCTGAAGCTAAAAACTTCTACGATTCTATCAGCACAAGCGATATGGGCATCACTGATCCCGTAAAGCTGGAAAAAAGAAAAGAAGTGCTCGGACTAATTGTAACGCAGCTCGATATTATTCACCGTCAGGACAGCCTGATGGCATTAGCCGCCATGCCGGAAGCGGAAAGAAATGCGGTGTTGAAAAAAATGGTCAGGCAGCTTCGTAAAAAGCAGGGCCTGAAAGAAGAAGAAACCGGCGCGAATACAGCAGTTGGATTAAACAATAATACCAAAGGTCCTCCGCCTGATCTTTTTGAAAATAACAATTCCAGGGGCGATTGGTACTTTGCCAATCCATCGCTGAAATCAAAAGGTTTCAGTTCCTTTAAATCGGTCTGGGGCAACAGGCCAAACGTAGATAACTGGAGAAGGCAATCGGCCGTAAGCGAAGCGTCGGTGGCGGCAAAAGAACTTAAGACCAGCGAAGGAGCGGCTAAAGCCGGCGAACAGGAAAGCAGCGAGATATCTGTCGCTTCATTACTGAAGAATATACCGCTTAGTTCTGAACAGGTGCAGGCTTCGGACGATTCAGTAGGCAATTCGCTGCTTGAACTGGGAATCGTATATGTGAACGGGCTGGAAGAGTACCCGGGAGCTATCGTGAACCTTGAAAAATTCACTGAAAAATATGCCTATAATTCCCGTATGCCGGAAGCGCTGTACTACCTGTATTATTGTTACATGAAAACAGGCGCTGAAGCCAAAGCTACTGCGGCGCTAAACCAGCTGAATCAAAAATATGGCGGCTCAAAATTCGAAAAGCAACTGAATAATTCACTGACGGGAGAGGATTCCAAAGCCAAAGCGGAACTAACTGGTAAGTATGAGCGCATTTATAATCTTTTCATAGAAGGATCTTTTGAGGAAGCATTAAAGCTGAAGAAGCTGACCGATAGCGCCTATGGCGCCAATTACTGGACCCCGAACCTGCTGTATATTGAATCGGTATATTTCCTGAAACAAAGGATGGATACTGAAGCCAGGACTGAACTGCAAAAGATCATCGAACTTTATCCCGACGCTCCGCTGGCAGCCAGGTCAAAAACGATATTAGAAGTTTTGGGTAGAAGAAAAGAAATTGAGGACTACCTGACCAAACTGAAAATAGATACCAACGAAATGAAAGTAGATGTTCCTGATACCCGTGTAATGGTTACCAGGGCCAGTCTCCCCCGAGACACTCTTTTCCGCCAGAAACCTATACTCCCAAAAGCAGGCGATTCATCAATTATAAAGAAACCGGTATCAGCGGCGCAGGCAAGAAAAGATTCGCTGGCCGGAAAAGTTCCGGAACTGGTATCTGCATTTACGTACGCCCCCGAAATAAAACACTTTGTAGCCATATTGCTGAATAAGGTAGACCCCGTGTATGTGACCGAATCGCGAAATGCCTTTAACCGCTTTAACCAGGAGAAATATTATAATAAACCGATTGAAATAAATAACCTGCCCCTGAACGATACCCTGAAACTGGTGGTCATGAGCGGTTTCGAAAATGCCGCAGCCGCGCTGGAATATGTGGAAAAAACGAAGCCGGTAGCCGCAACAAGGATTATTCCCTGGCTTCCCGCAGGAAAATATTCTTTCCTGATCATCAGCGAGCCGAACCTGGAGATCCTTAAACAGCGACAGGATATGAATGCTTACAGGAAATTCCTGTCTCAATATTACCCTGGCCAATTCTAACTCGATTTTAACCGTTCCCTTAGCCAATTGAGTATGATATTTGCATACACAGGCCTGACGTTTCATCATTTTAACAGCATACCGTATGTCGCGCTCCGTTAGTATTTTCTGGAAAATATTTTTATCCGGGTTATTGATATTAATTCTTATCCTGACCAGTATTACGTTGGGTCTGTTTGGTAAGATGCCTTCCCTGGCGCAACTGGAAAATCCTTCCATTACGCTTGCTTCCACGGTATATGGCGACGATGCAACAAAACTGGGCAGCTATTTTAAAGAAAAGGGAAACAGGACTAACGTTCAGTTTAAAGATATTTCCAAGCATATTGTTAATGCCCTGGTGGCCACGGAAGATGAACGTTTTTATGAACATTCCGGCATCGATGGAAAGGCGGTGATGAGAGCGGTAGTTCTTTTTGGCCGCCAAGGCGGAGGCAGCACCATCACCCAGCAGTTGGCATTAAACATGTTTGCCGAAAGATCTAAAAACCCCGTATCCAGGATAATTCAGAAATTAAAAGAATGGATCATTGCAGTTAAGCTTGAAAGGAATTTTACAAAACAGGAAATTCTGGCGCTTTATCTCAATACTGTTTCTTTCAGCGATAATGTATATGGCATCCGGAATGCCGCAATAACTTTTTTTTCCAAAGAACCCGACAGGCTGAATGTGGAAGAGTCGGCTGTGCTGATCGGTATGCTTAAAGCCACAGGCAATTACAATCCGAGAACGAATTACAAAGCTTCCTTCGACAGAAGGAATACGGTAATAGACCAGTTGGTCAGGAATGCCTATTTACCTGAAGCCACAGCAACAGGGATCAAAAAAAACCCTATACGCCTCAATTATAAAAAGCTCGATCAGAATAATGGAATAGCGCCTTATTTCCTGGATGTGATCAGGGAAGAACTGAAAAAATGGTGCAGCGAGCATGAAAAACCAGATGGTGATAATTATGATTTGTATGAAGACGGCCTTAAAATATATACTGCCATCAACCCACGCATGCAGGAGTATGCCGAAGAAGCGGTAGCCCGAAATATGCCCTCCCTGCAAAAAGTACTGAGCGGCCAGAAATCAGTAAAGAATGATGCT
>JBDTVL010000391.1:0-3560 GCA_040007215.1 Flavitalea sp. | reverse complement strand
TCTGAAATCCAGCCGGTTAATATAACCGCGTTGTTCCTTAGCGGCAAAATAAAAATCTGTTCTGCCGTTTTCCAGCAACTGATCGCTGAAAGCGGTCTTATCATTTTTATAGGCGTTGGGCCAGAGATGAAACCAGATAAAAGAAAGCGTATCGGGTGAATGATTGATATATTCCAGTTTCAGGGTGGCGTCGAGCGAGCGGCTCCTTTCATTGAGGGTAACATCGATGGTATAATTCGTTTCCTGCTGCCAGTAGTTTTCCTGTGCTACCGCCTGCAGGGACAGGAAACATGTAAGCGCTAAAATGAAATAATTTTTCAACAGGAAATTTTTTCAAAATTAAAGAGATACTATCTTCCTTTCCCCATAAATATGATCCTGAGCGTATGCGCCATAATCTTAAGATCAAGGGCCAGCGATATGTTCTCGATATAGATCAGGTCGTATTTCATGCGTTCGATCATTTCTTTAACGTTGCTGGCGTATCCATATTTTACCATACCCCAGGAAGTAAGGCCGGGTTTTACTTTCAGCAGGTATTTAAAGTAAGGGGCTTGTTGCAGGATCTGCCCGATAAAGAACGCTCTTTCCGGACGCGGACCTACCAGGCTCATTTCGCCGGTTAGTACATTCCATAACTGAGGAAGTTCATCGAGCCGCCATTTACGCATGGTTCTTCCCCACGGCGTTATACGCTGGTCGCCGCGCACAGAAAGACCCGGGCCATCTGCTTCCGCATTGCTGTACATGGACCTGAATTTGCGGATATAAAACAACTTCCCTTTGTATCCCACTCTTTCCTGGTAATAGATTATGGAACCCTGCGAAGAATACTTAACCCTGATGGCGATATAAGCCATCAAAGGTGAAAGTCCAATAATGCCAATGATAGCGGTAACCACATCTATCACCCTTTTGATATGCTGCTGCCATTCGGGCATCAGCCCCGATTTGATCTCCGTAAGCACGGCGCCGAATACGCTGCTGGTGCGCACCGATCCGGCCAGGATATCGAGCATATCCGGGGCGATACGCACTTCGACATCCTTTTCGCTCAATGCTTGCACGATCCTTTCCATGCTATCGTTTTCTGTTGTTTCCAGCGCAATCACCACCAGTCTGATCTGTCGCTGATCCACCACTTTATCTACCTCGTTAAGCGCGCCGAATCCAGGAAGTTTTTCACTGATACCATTGACCAGTCCCGGCGCTGCAATAAACCCTGTGTAATGATAACCTGCCGAACGTAGTCCGGATATTGTTTCTTCGTAAATTCTCAGGGCCTTGACGCCGCCGCCTACCAACAGTGTATTGAACCGCACCAGTCCTTCCGACAACTGCCTCCTGCAATAGATTAATACGATCCACCGGCCTATGCAGGTAAGGATAAACTGCGAGCCCAGATAAGAAAAATAAGCCTTGTAATAATAGGTATAAGAAGTCTGCGGATCATTAATGACGATCAGGAAAAAGATCACGGTACAACCGATAAGCGAGCAGATGGTTGTTTTAATCAGTTCTGTAAGTCTTGATTTATTGTACAGGGTATGATACGACCCTACCAGCGCGTAAAAAACGACCCAGCCAACCGGCAAAAGTACAATGCCCATCCAGAAGCGATCCGTAAGAAAGATATGATGGTTAACCGTAAACGGCTCGTGAGCAACATGCCTCCGGACAAAATAAAGCGTGAGCCAGGACAATATTGAGGCGATATAATCGCCAGCCAGGTACCAGATGGTATGTATCTGTTTTTTTGAGACCATTGCAACATTTAAACAGTACTGTTAGATGTTTTTATTTTTTGAAGTATCTGGTGTGCAACGTCCATAGCCCTGTAACCATCCAGTTCAGAAACGGCCGTTGGCGTATTATTGATGATGGCGTCGCGGAATTTTTCCAGCTCCATTTTAATAGCGTTTACGTCCTGAACCGGAGGCGTAGCCACGGCGATGGTCTTAATTTTACCTCCAGGCGTTTCGAGGTCGAAAGTGAAAGCGTCGATATCATCGGCTGTTTTCAAACGGATCACTTCAGTTTTCTTAGCCAGGAAATCGATACCTATATATGCGTCTTTCTGGAACACACGCATTTTACGCATTTTCTTCATCGATATACGGCTCGAGGTAAGATTAGCTACGCAGCCATTATTGAATTCCATACGAACGTTGGCGATATCAGGCGTTTCGGTCATCACGGTAACGCCATTGGCGGCAATAGATTTCACTTCGCTTTTAACCAGGCTTAAGATAATATCAATATCATGGATCATCAGATCCAGTATAACGCTCACTTCCGTTCCGCGCGGATTGAATTGCGATAACCGGTGCACTTCTATAAACATAGGCGACAGGTTCAGGTCCTTGATGGCCAGGAAAGCCGGGTTGAATCTTTCCACATGTCCCACCTGGAATTTAATCTTTGATTCTCTTACCAGCTTAAGCAGTTCTCTGGCTTCTTCCATGGAGTTGGCCAACGGCTTTTCCACAAAAACATGTTTGCTTTTACGGATGGCGCGTTTACAAAGATCGAAATGAAAAGGAGTAGGCGCAACAATGTCAACGGCATCCACAGAATCCATTAAAGTTTCAGCGTCGAGAAACCTGGCGATCTGGAATTTTCCACTCACTTCCTGGGCGGCAACATCTCCCGGATCATAAAAGCCTACTATCTCTACTCCGCTGATCTCTCTCCAGTTACTCAAATGAAATTTACCGAGATGACCAACGCCAAATACGCCCACCTTTAGCATATATTAAATAATTATGATGGTAAAGATAGATTAAGCCTCATGAACTTTTGTTAATTCGATATGTACACAGGTTGTTAATAAGTAACTTTGAATAAAACCGGAACGAATTAATTATATTTGAAATAATCGTACCGGATGAGTTGAATCACAGCCTCTGTATTGTTATTGTGAACATTAAACGAACCTCATTGACTGAAACTATCATAAATCTTGAATCCGTTAACCCAATAGAGTTCTTCGGCGTTAACAATGGGAAATTAGGCATTCTCAAAAAGAAATTCCCGCTTCTTAAAATATTATCAAGGGGTACACAACTTAAACTCAGCGGATCCCCGGAACAAATCGATTCTGCAAAAGAAAAAATAGGTCTTATTGTTCAGTACCTGCAAAAGAACGGGCACATGAGCGAGAATTATTTTGAACAGATCCTTGGCGGAGATGATGCAGAAACGGTTGATCATTTTGTAGAACGCAACCCTAATGAAATTCTTGTTTTCGGCCCTCACGGAAAATCGGTAAGAGCCAGAACTGCCAACCAGAAAAGAATGGTGCAAGAAGCGGAAAAGAATGATGTTGTTTTCGCTATCGGGCCCGCAGGTACCGGTAAAACGTACACTGCCGTGGCGTTGGCGGTAAGGGCGCTGAAAAATAAACAGGTTAAGAAGATCATTCTTACCAGGCCCGCTGTAGAAGCGGGAGAAAGCCTCGGTTTCTTACCCGGCGATCTTAAAGAAAAAATCGATCCTTACCTGCGTCCATTATATGATGCGCTGGATGATATGATACCGGCTGATAAACTTGGATATTA
>JBDTVL010000390.1:0-3560 GCA_040007215.1 Flavitalea sp. | reverse complement strand
AAAAGCAGTAAAGAAGAAAAGGCTAGTAAAAGGGTTTGTTTCAAAATCATTTTTATTGTTTTAATGCAGCAAAGAATTTTTTCCTCACCATTCAAGTGATCAACAATGTAAAGTTAAGTTTTAGAAATAAAATTCCCCAATTAGTTAGAATAAAAAAAAGGCTGTCTCTTAAAGAAACAGCCCTGCTCTAATATTCGGTTCATTTACACGCTGAAAATTATTTCTTCATGGTAGTATCTGCTGGCATACTGGTAGTATCAACAGGTGTGGTTACCACAGTATCTGTCGTCATTGCTGGCGAAGTCATGGCAGAGGTGGTATCTACAGCCGATTGGTCAGTCTGCGAAGTGGCTCCAGGGGTGTCGCAGCCAATGGCGGCAACAGCTAAAAATGCAAAAAAAACTATACTCTTCATAAGAATGCTTTTGTGATGAATAATTATAATATACTATATAAGACATTTCCATAAGATGAAAAAACGTTCCATGCTCCATAAAATTCGGAGTTGATGCGCAAAATATTGTAAAACAGATGGTTATGAATAGGGGAAGCGATTGCGGGTTTTCTTATACGCATTATGTGTAGCAAAGGTTCTACATATTATAGATTAATGAGCGGTAAAAAAGAAAAGCCCAATCATAGGGTACGAACCTAAATTGAGCTTTTTCACCTTCAAACCATCTGAAGTTTACGTCCACTCTTAACCATTTAATATTTTTGATGTAGCCAGGTATAATTTAGTGGGATGATAGATAAATAAGCAGGAGCCATCTTTGATAGTATTGATAATTTCTGATGTTTGCGAAGCAGGTATAGCGGGACATCCAAAACTTCTTCCATTAAAAGGATTCTCTTCCAGGAAGCGGTCGCCCACATAATCCGACCCATGGATCACAATATTCCTGGCATCTGCTTTATCATTAATTCCTTTTTCCAGCCCTTTTATCTTTAACGAAAGACCATGACCTCCGAAATAAGTGGATTCTGTAATATAAAATCCCAGGCTGCTTTTATGTGATTTGGGCAGATTAGAGAAATAACGGGCAAATTCTCCTCCCGATTTCCTTCCATGCGCTACATAGGTATTCAGCACTACTTTCATTTCTGCCACATCTATAATATATAATCTCTTTTTGCAGGACGACTGGCTGAAGTCGCAGATAGAAAAAATACCTGCATTTTTCAGCTTCCCTTTTTCGAGTAGGGTCTGGTATCCCAGCCATGCATATTCGAAGGCTTTACGCTCCAGCCCAAAGGTTTCCAGTTTCAGGCTATCATAGATAACATGCGATTCGTTTTTTATAACGCTGGATGAAAATAAGTTTTTATGATTGGTTACGGTTACCGAAGCCGATTTTGGATGCGCTGCCGGAACAGTGGTACTTGATGTTAATACAGGGAATAACAACAATAAAGAATAAACGCTTGCGACAGACGCAGAGGTTAATTTGCGATACATAGGATACGGATTTTCGGTACTGGTTGATCTCTTTAACGGTAACTGTTTGCAAAGTATTATTATGCTTTTAGCTTTGCAAGCTCTCTTTGCCATTTATTTTATTGCCTGCATAAAACATTTTTATTTCCTCTAAGGTATTATCCTTACTAAATGGTAAATGTCTGCAAATGAATTGATAATCGTATACTAGGACAGGCCTGGGGGTTTCTGCTGGTGTTTATGCACGCCAAATTCATTGGAATAGATCATGATCAGGATCAGAAAAAGAGAGATCACAATAGGTCCGAAAATTAGCCCGATAAAGCCGAACATATTTACGCCAATGATCACTCCGAATACCGTTATCATGGGATGAACATTGCCCAGTTTTTTCTGTAGCCAGAACCGGAAAATATTATCTACACTGCCAATGATGGCGAGGCCGAAGATGAGCACAATGGTTCCCCGTACCGAGTCGCCATCGGCAAATAGCAATAAGGAAAGCGGTATATAAGCCATTGCCGCTCCAACCACAGGAAGCATACTGGTAATACACGTGATCACGAACCAGAACATAGGTTCAGGAACGCCAATGACGAGGTAGCCTACCAACCCTACCACTCCCTGGGCCACCGCTATTAATGGAATGCCGATAGCATTGGACAGCACCATGCCATTGAGGTCCTTACGGAGTATCAAAAGATTTTCATCTTTCAGCGGCGCCCATTCATAAAATAACGATTCCATTTTCCTGCCTTCTGTTAACATAAAATAGAGAATAAAATACATCACTATAATAGATAACATGGTATTCAGGGTAGAATTGAGAATGGTAGGCAGCGTTTGTGCACCCCAGGCGGTGAGCTTTTGAATATTATCATTGGTGAGAATTTCCAACCCATATCTTTTTTCATACTGCTGGATGAATTGTTTTATAGACAACAGCGCTTCTGATGAATGCTGTATCGCAAAACCGATTTTCGAAGACATCATATTGATTAGCAGAAAAAATGGCAACAGTATGATCACGAAGGAAAGTATCATTAATACCGCTGCGCTCAGGTTCTTTCCCCATTTGTATTTGCCCTGCAAAATGAACATATACTTCCTCATCATAACATATAAGGTATAAGCGCCAAGAAAAGCCGGAAGGAAAGTATCCAGTTGAAAGAATAATATTATACCCAGCATCACGATAAAAGATAATAATAAGATCTGCCGGATGGTGTTATTAGGTATTTGATTCATGATGCCTCATTAAGAATTAACTATTCTGTGGAAAGATCGGCTTACAGGCGAACTTTTTTCCAATTTCCTTTTCTAAAAAGAATGATGCCCGCTATGGCGATCGCTGTTTCTGCAACCGGTATAGCGAGGAAAACGCCGGCAGGTCCCATTTCCCCCTTAAAGGCCAGCAAATAGGCCAGGGGTATCTGAAAACACCAGAACCCAAAAAAGTTGATCAGTGAAGGTGTTGTAGTGTCGCCGGCGCCATTGAAAGCCTGCGATATCACCATGCCGTACGAATAGAATACATATCCGCAGGAGATATAGCGCAGACTTAGCGTTCCATAATCAACGATTGCTTTTTCATGAGCAAAGATCCCGATTATCCACGGAGCAAAAATGATGAATACTACCGAAACGCTTCCCAGGAAAACAACATTAAGGTAACCAGCCCGCCAAACCGATTTTTCGGCGCGCTCGGGTTGATTAGCGCCCAGGTTCTGTCCTACCAGCGTTGCCGCTGCATTAGCCATACCCCATGCAGGCAAAAGAGCGAAAATAATAACCCTCATGGCAATGGTATGCCCGCTTACCGCCTCACTATGGAATTCTGCAACTATTCGTCCTAAAAATATCCAACTGCAGGAACCAATAAAAAACTGCAGGGTTCCACCCACTGAAGTTTTCAGTATCTGCCCGATTATTTTCCAGTTAATGGCCAGGTGTTTTTTCATTACGGGCAACAGCTCGCTTCCTTTTGCCAGGTGATATAGCTGGTAACAAACGCCCAATCCACGGCCAATGGTGGTAGCCACCGCCGCTCCTGTTAAACCCATTTCAGGAAATGGACCCAGGCCAAGAATCAGCGAAGGACATAAAATAATATTCATCCCAT
>JBDTVL010000389.1:0-3562 GCA_040007215.1 Flavitalea sp. | reverse complement strand
TTTGATTTCTCATAAAAACTAGTTGGCGTTGATTCCAAAGGAATACTGTAATTTTCCTGAAGAGCGGAGGTTAGAAAGGTTAAAATATTGCGCCTGGTTTTCCCATCACTATATACGATTCCCCTGTTATCAGGAAGAATTTTGACCATGGTGGTCAATGCGGGTTTGTGAGAAAAAGACGTTTCTCTGTATTTGAAATGGGGTAAGCCTATACGTATATTCGTTTTGCGAACAGTGGGCAAAATGGTATCTGGAGCATGTTCTAGAAAATATTGTTCTATTTTATTCCAATCCTCTTTTGCCAAAGACGGCTTTTCCGGATAGATATTAGCAGCGCGTACTATTGAACCGCTAATGCCTTCATCAAACAAACTGTCAGGTCTGGAGCCGCCGTTATATATTCCCATCCGGTAACCCATGGATGGAAGCACACTGTTCCAGGCGGCCTTTGTTAATAATTCCGGATTTACAAAAGCATGACAACGGCCACAGTGCATTGCCGCGAGTTCTTTTCCGGAAAGTTTCGAAACGGGTATATCGTCCAATTCTTTTTTGTCATTTTCTGTTTCATCAACACATGAAATAAACAGGCATAATAAAATACAAAATGGTACTAGTCTACTCATATATTTACAAACTCCGAATGCTGACAATTGACGAATAAATCAATAGAATGTAAGTTACCAAAGTTGACAGATATTTGTGGGGTAAAGGTTATGCTTAGGAGTAATGATTTAGCAGAAAATTTTAGCTGAATGCAGACCTGGATCATTTGAATTCGCCCGACTTGAATCTAAAATGATTGTTTCTTCGATTTTCATTAAGCAGGTCAGTCAAAATCATATCTTTTTTGTAAATTGAATAGCTGGCATACATAGAGATTTAATGATATTAGAATGGTTTATTGAGTGAGTATTTAAATGTGGTTCATGACTATCTTAATATGAAGCAGTTTAAAATTAGAAAAAAGTAATAATTTTAAACCGCTTAGCATGAAAAAAACAACATTTTTTAATTAACCAATGGAATCAGTTTCAGGTAAATGAGTTGTCAAAAATCTCTGCCAGTTAAGATATTTCGATTTTCTTAATTGCTTATATTTATTCTGTGTAGAGGAAAATAATTTAATTTATTCTATCCGGTTAATATAATAAAGCTCAGATGATCAGATTTTATTTATCATTTACTTTTGCCGCCGCCTGTTTTTTTTTCTCTTCTTGTTCTCAGCCTCCTTCTTATCCTTCGCCGGTAAAAAATACAACTTCTGATCAAAGCGCTTATGGAGGCCTTGCTGCGGATAACAATATTCGATATTATTTAAATAAGGTGTCTGCAAATATTACTGATAGTTTCAATACTGACATTCATTCGTTGAAAGATTGGGAGGCAACAAGACCACAACGATACAGAGAATTTATGGAGATGATGGGTATTTGTCATCTTCCTGTAAACGGGAAAAAAACAGCCCTTAATGTAACTGTGACTGGTACCATACAGAAAGATGGTTACCGGATCGAGAAACTCTATTTTGAATCACTTCCCGGTTTATTTGTACGCGCTAATCTTTATATACCTGACAGTATAAAATCTCCGAAACCTGCTATACTTTATGTATGTGGACATTCTCCCGGACAGAAAGTAAATTATCAGGCTCATCCAAGGAAGTTTGCTCAATTGGGATTTGTTTGTCTGATTTTTGAAACCCTTCAGTTTGGCGAAGTCATTGGAGAACATTGGGGACCTTATTCGCATGGTTGGTTTAATTGGTATAGCCGGGGTTATAATCCTGCAGGAGTTGAGTTATGGAATGCCATAAGGGCAATAGATCTTTTATGCGCTATGCCGGAGGTGAATCCTAATAAAATTGGCGTTACCGGTATATCCGGAGGCGGGTCTCAGTCGTGGTATATTGCCGCCGCCGATCCCCGAATAAAGGCCGCTGCTCCGGTATGCGGAGCCGGAACATTAAAAGATCATGTGCTGAACCGTACTGTTGATGGTCATTGCGATTGTATGATGCCAATCAATATCTATAGTCGTGATTTTGCCGATATCGGAGCGTTAATAGCGCCTGTACCTTTACTCATTGCTCAGTCTAATGGAGACGAGATGTTTAAGATTGAAGCGGTCCGGGAGCTGGAATCCAAAATTAAGAAAACGTATGAATGGTATGGGAAGCCGGAAAATATCTCTCTCATCGAAACCCCGGGAGATCATTCCTATCATAAAATATCCAGAGAAAGTATCTTTTCATTTTTTCTTGATAAGCTTGCTGGTAAAAAGATAAGTCCGGAACAAGCCGGAGATATAGATGACTCTCCCCAGAGTCAGCTTTCTGCTGAAGCTTTGAAAGTTTATATTAAGGGAGCGCCGAAAGGAGACAGGACATCCACTATTCAAAATTCATTTATTACCCTGCCAAAGGCTCCGGAAATCGTTTCTGAAACTGAACTTTTTGCTTATAGAGATACTGTTATAAAGTTATTGGGGGAAAAAACATTCGGCGCCTTTCCTAAAACTCCGGCTTCTTTTGATACTAAACTTGAAATAAGAAGTATGACCGGGAAAAAATCGGGAAATCGAATCTATAGTTTTATTTCCGAATATGGCTGGCGCCTAAAACTTGTTGTTAACTGGAAGGATGATCCTGATGCAAGAAAGCCGTTAATGATCGTATTGAGAAATTACGATGAAGATTTATGGTCTACTGAATCTTTTGCCAACAACTTTAACAAAGAATGGAACGTTGCTTATTTTGAACCCAGAGGCACGGGAGAAACAGGCTGGGATCCGGCCCTTCAATGGCATGTCAGGCGAGCATCAGCCTGGACCGGTAGAACGATTGCTTCCATGCAGGTGTATGATGTTTTGAGATGCATCAGTCTTTGTCGCACTCTTCCTCATGTTGATTCAACAAGAATTGGAATTGCAGCAAAAGAGGATATGGCAGTTGTTGCTTTATACGCTTCTTTGATGGACGGTAACTGTGAGGCGGTGGCATTGAAAGATGTGCCTTCAACCCAGGATGTAACTGGTAATCCTAATGGTAAAGGTCCTGCAATAGAAATGCTTAATTGTTTACAAATAACAGATGTTAACCAGATTCCTGCATTGATATGGCCTGCAAAATCTCAGTTTATAGGAAATATTCCTTCGTCTTATGCCTGGTCGATAAATACGATTAAACGATTGGAGAAGGATAGCTTATTAAGAAAGAGATAATCATTGATATTATTGCCAATAGGAGTTCAGACCCTTACTGGGGCTTCATTTTTTCATTGATCAGGGTGATCAAATGCTCTGGCAGAGAGGATAGATCCGCTTTTGTATGTCCGCGGGAGCGTCGGAATTTAATACGCGCCTGGTAGGCTAATGCCTCAGGAACCTGTGCTATGATTTTCTGCAGTAATTTTTGCTCTGTAAATTTATATGGATCGAGAGGCATAGGGTAAAGCTTACATTTTATGCAATATACCACTTATCTGGCCAGGAATGGCAGTAATCTCAAAATGGAATCATCAGGCAATATTTCTTCTATATATGGCCATTAATAAATATCCCT
>JBDTVL010000388.1:0-3563 GCA_040007215.1 Flavitalea sp. | reverse complement strand
GAATAAACGAAGAGAATTTATCAAAAAAGGAATGATTGGGGGAGCGGGTATGGCTATTGGCGGTATGGGATTCAGCGCCAGGTCTTATGCCTCCATTATGGGCGCCAATGATAGGGTCAATATTGGCGTGATAGGGATAAACGGAATGGGCCAGAACCATATCCAGTCATACAACGAACTTAAAAACGTAAGAGTAGCCGCATTATGCGATGTCGACAGCAATCTGTTCGAACCAAGAATTAAAAAACATTTCACTGATATAGGACTGGCAAAGCCAAAAACTTATAGGGATCTCAGAAAACTATATGAGGATAAAGAGATCGATGGAGTATCTATTACCACGCCAAATCATTGGCACACGCTGGCTGCGATATGGGCCATACAGGCGGGTAAACATGTATCTGTAGAAAAACCCTGCTGTCATAATATTTATGAAGGTCAGAAGCTCGTTGAAGCTGCTGAAAAATATAAGGTTATTGTACAGGATGGCGCTGAACAAAGAAGCAATCCCTGTGCGCAATCTATGGCCGGCTTTCTGCAATCAGGTAAACTGGGCGAAGTGTATATGGCGAAAGGGCTTTGTTATAAATGGCGCGACACCATTGGAAAAACCCCTGATGAACCGATTCCTGCAGGCGTTGATTATGATCTTTGGCTTGGCCCGGCGCCAAAGCGGCCATTTTCTAAAAACAGGTTTCATTATAAATGGCACTGGAACTGGGATTTTGGTAATGGCGATATGGGCAACCAGGGAATTCATGAAATGGATATAGCCCGATGGGGTCTTGGCGTTACGCTTCCTACCAGGATAGCGGCATTTGGCGGACATTTTATGTTTGATGATGACCAGCAGACGCCAAACAGCCTTAAAACATTATTCGAGTTTCCCAACCCAGACGGAACTGGAGATAAAAAGAAGCTGCTTGAATTTGAAGTGCGTCACTGGATTACCAACAGGGAAGCTATAAACAGCGAAAACCCGGAATCCGGAAGCTATCAGATCAGCGCCGATAATACAGTGGGCAATCTGTTTTATGGATCGAAAGGATTCATGTCAAAGAATGTGAACGAATGGCAGGCTTTTATGGGTAAGGAAAGAACGCCGGGGGAAAGCGGAAAAGGACTTGGAAATCATTATGAAGATTTTATCCTTGCTATCAGGTCGCATGATCAGCGTCTGGCCAATGGGGATATAAGAGAAGGATTTTACTCCTGCGCGCTGGTTCATTTGGGCAATATTTCTTACCGGCTGGGCAGAAGTCTTGAATTTGATCCTGTAAAAATGAAATTCGTAAACGATCCGGAAGCGGATGCGATGCTCAGGCGTCAATACAGGACTCCTTTTGTTGTTCCTGATATTGTTTAACTATTAAAACGTTTGTTTATGAAGTATAAAAAACTAAATACTTCCGATAAAGAAGCTTACGACAACGATGGCTATTTGCTGGTTCCCTCAATGTTCTCACCAGAGGAAACTGCACTGCTGTATAGCGCCGCTATTAATGATGATATTATTAAAAAGAAAAGCTACGACAGGGGAGACAAGGAAGGTATGAGAACAAAGCTGGCGTTATGGTATTCCCTAGACGATAGCGTTTACAGCTTATTGGCACGCTCTGAAAGAATTGTATCAGGGGTAGAATTACTGCTTGAAGGAACTGCTGCCCATTTTCATTCTAAGCTGATGCAGAAAGAGCCTAAAGTGGGAGGCGCCTGGGAATGGCACCAGGATTATGGCTACTGGTATCGTGATGGTTTTCTTTACCCGCATATGCTAAGCGTGCTTACTTCTCTTACTCCTGCCAATAAGGAAAATGGATGTCTCCAGGTAATTAAAGGTTCGCATAAGCTTGGCCGTATTGAACATGGATTTTCGGGTGAACAGGTAGGCGCAAACCAGGAAAGGGTAGATGAAGCGCTGAAGATAATGGACCTGGTGTATGTAGACATGCAGCCAGGAGATACGCTGTTTTTTCATAGTAATTTGCTTCACCGGTCCGATCGTAATAATAGCTCTGAACCAAGGTGGTCGATGATTTCAGCATATAACAGAATTGAAAACAAGCCGTATAAAGAAAGTCATGCTTCCTCCTACACGCCGATCAAAAAAGTTAGCGACAACGCAATTCTTTTATCAGAGGGCGGCGGCATTTCTGAAAATGCTGAATTCTCCGATAAATCGTCTCATAGTAAATGAGCGACATATAATTTTTACTGCATAGACTCGTTCATTACAACACCTCAATGTTCCTAATCCAGAAATAATTTAGCAGGATTCTACAGTCTTTTTTTATTTTTTTCTTTACTATTCAGGAAATTGAAAAACCTTCGGAATTCTCTTGCCTATCCTTAGCATTTTTAAAAAATTCCCTTATCGGCGAGGTATATAATTTGTTGCGGGTCACATTTAACCTGAGCTGCGCTTCATTACGAAGCATTTCATCGGCCATAATTGTCTTTACCTGGTGGTTTGCCGCCTTCATCAGATCATTAATTCTGAGCTGCTTAGGGCTGAGCACACATTCGCTCATATCGGGATAAGCGCTTATAACCGTTTTCCCGTTTAACTGGCGGAAAACGATTGCGAATAGCAGCGCTTCCTTCAAAGAGTTTCCTATTATCTGTGGCTTCCTTGACGATAAAATCCGGGACGCCTACAAAGCTACTGTACCCGATTAAAAAAAAAGTTGAATTAGCCTAATAATAAAAGATATAAAACTCTTTTATTAAAATAGACTATCTTTATAGTCTAAAGCAATTTATGTTTTCAAAAACTTGCGAGCATGCTATTAGGGCAATGATATTCATTGCACAGAAATCGGAAGATGGCGTTAAAGTTGGGATTAAGGAAATTTCTAAAGGCGTTACTGCTCCTTAACATTTCATAGCAAAAATTCTCCAGGACCTTAGCAGGAAAGGGCTGGTTCAATCTGTTAAAGGCTCAAATGGCGGTTTCTTTCTCGAGGAGGGATCAAAAAAAAATACGCTGGCTGATATCGTAATGGCTATTGATGGAGATAAGCTATTCACAGGATGTGCATTGGGATTGAAAAACTGTTCAGAAAAAAAGCCGTGCCCTTTGCATGATGAGTTTAAAATTATCCGTAAACAGATGCACGATATGTTGCAAAGTTCAGAATATTATAGAAATGAAATATTTAAAAGCATACTATAATAATTATCCCTGGATAGCGATTCCCGAATATAAAAAGCAACGGGTAACTCACGAACTTATATCAATTAAAATAAAAATACTTTCAAAAGCTTGTACTATTGAATTTACAGGGTACTACCAGGGGCAAGAGCACTGTTTGCAGACTTATGAGAATGAATATATAAACCTGATGGTTTTACTTAAAGATAAGATATGCCCCGAAGATTTTGGACAATGCGGGGGTATGGGCAGGTGTGGTACCTGTCTGGTAAATGTATCGGGCCTGTCAAATAATCCAGCGGATTCGTATAAAAATGAACAAGCAACACTTTCTAAAATGGGAATGCAGGATCAGGCAACAAGATTATCCTGCCAGATTCAAATAGATGAAGATTTAAAAAATGCAGTT
>JBDTVL010000387.1:0-3570 GCA_040007215.1 Flavitalea sp. | reverse complement strand
AATATTCGACCAATACTTTTTTGCCTGTTGAATCTCCCTGGCCATATTCGGTATTGGTGTATTGAATCGATACGAAATCGAGCCAGCGGCGATCGCTTACGGAGATATTCAGGAAGCCCTTGATCAGGTTAAAGCCCGATATAAGGTCAGGATAAGCGGCCAGCAAAGCTGTTCCCAACTCCTGTCCTAAGGCATCCGGCGATTTTTTCAGCTTCTTGATAAGACTGAATAAAACCACTGTATAATCGCCTTCAAATTCTGGTTTGGTTTCGGTTACCTGGATCTCTCCGGCCTTCATCTCCAACCCATATTCCTTATTAATAACTGTTGCAGCCGCCTGCTGAACAATAGAAACAATTGTCATACCTTATTTTGAGTGGGCAAAAATAGCACAAATGAGGGGAGTTGCCAGATAATCAAAAAGCTGCACATATTATGAACAGCTTTTTGCGGGCTTAGTGGGTAATGAGTATCAAATATGCGATTTTTATATATAGGAAAATCCTGCTTATCATTTATTTGATCTGGGTCAAATCGTCAATGAATGTTTCAGTAATGGGTCAAAGTCCTAAATTGCACCTCATGATCAAAGAGGGGATCATAAATATTTTGGATTTTTTCTATCCGCCATTTAGAAAATGGATACCAGTACAAACGTTCAGGTATGCAGCTTGTGGGGGATCAAATACCCTGTTGGATATATTCCTGTATTTTGTGTCGTACAATTTTATCCTTCATAAAAAGCTCATTTTTACCCCTCTGGGCCCGGTAAGTCCTTATATTGCCGCTTTCCTGCTTTCCTTTGCGGTTAGTTTTCCAACTGGATATCTTCTGAATAAATATATTGTATTTCCCGGCTCAGCGCTTAAGGGCAGGGTGCAACTGATGCGTTATTTTCTGCTGGTGGTAGTATGCGTGGGCCTCAATTATGTATTTATCAAGTTATTTGTTGAGCAATTTCATATTTACCCTACGCTTTCCAAAGCGCTGACCACTATTATAGTAGTTTCTTTTAGTTACCTGACGCAGAAGAACTTCACTTTTCGGAAAGATGGCAGTATTCAGGAGGTTGGTGATTAGAAATGGCCGACTGAAAGGCAAATAGCTGACAATTTTTCACCTTCCGGGCAACGGCATAATCATTGATAACTTATATAGAACATTAAATTCATAATAATCATGGGAAAAATAATCGGGATCGACCTTGGAACTACGAATAGTTGCGTATCTGTCATGGAAGGGAATGAACCTGTCGTCATCGCAAATGACGAAGGTCGCCGAACCACTCCGTCAGTAGTGGCTTTTCTGAAAAATGGAGAGCGTAAAGTTGGCGATCCTGCCAAAAGGCAGGCTATTACAAACCCTCAGAATACGATTTCCTCCGTGAAAAGATTCATGGGGCGTCAGTTTGACGAGGTTACAGAAGAGATCAGCCATTGGAGCTATAAAGTGGCTAAGGGTGACAATAATACCGTTCGTATTGACATAGATGGCCGTTTATATACGCCACAGGAAATATCTGCCATGGTTCTTCAGAAAATGAAGAAAACAGCGGAAGATTATCTGGGCCAGGAAGTAAAGGAAGCGGTAATCACTGTTCCTGCTTATTTTAATGATGCACAGCGTCAGGCTACCAAGGAAGCCGGAGAAATAGCTGGTTTAACGGTAAGACGTATCGTTAACGAACCGACAGCAGCGGCGCTGGCTTATGGCCTGGATAAGAAAGCGCATGACATGAAGATTGCTGTATTTGACCTTGGTGGCGGTACTTTTGACGTATCCGTGCTGGAACTGGGCGAAGGCGTATTTGAAGTTAAAAGCACTAATGGCGATACCCACCTGGGCGGCGATGATTTTGATAAAGTAGTGATGGACTGGCTTGCTAATGATTTCAAATCTGAAGAAGGCGTTGACCTTCGTAAAGATCCTATGGCTCTGCAGCGTTTGAAAGAAGCATCTGAAAAGGCCAAGATTGAACTTTCTTCTTCTATTGAAACAGAGATCAATCTTCCTTATATTACCGCAGTTGATGGTGTTCCTAAACATCTGGTTAAAAAACTGACAAAGGCGAAATTTGAACAACTCGCTGATAGTTTATTTGCCCGGTGTCTTAAGCCCTGCGAACAGGCATTGAAGGATGCAGGTCTCAATGCTTCGGAAATCAATGAAGTGATACTGGTAGGTGGAAGCACTCGTATTCCTAAAGTTCAGGAGATCGTGGAAAAATTCTTTGGCCGTAAACCAAGCAAAGGCGTTAATCCTGATGAAGTGGTAGCCATTGGCGCCGCCATCCAGGGCGCTGTATTAACCGGCGAAGTAAAAGATGTGTTACTGCTTGATGTTACGCCACTTTCTTTAGGTATCGAAACCATGGGCGGCGTAATGACCAAGCTCATCGATTCCAATACTACCATTCCTACCAAGAAATCGGAAACTTTTTCTACGGCAAGCGATAATCAACCTGGCGTTCAGATACATGTTCTTCAGGGTGAAAGACCTCTTTCTTCCCAGAACAAAAGCCTGGGTATGTTCAATCTGGATGGTATCCCTCCGGCGCCAAGAGGCGTTCCGCAGGTAGAAGTTACTTTCGATATTGACGCTAATGGTTTATTGCATGTAACGGCAAAGGATAAGGGGACTGGAAAGGAACAGAAGATAAGGATTGAAGCAGGCAGCGGTCTTACCAAGGAAGAAATTGAAAAGATGAAGGCTGAAGCTAAGGCTAACGAATCGACAGATAAGGAAGCCAAGGAAAAGATCGAGAAGATCAACCTGGCTGATAGTCTTATTTTCCAGACCGAAAAGCAGTTGAAAGAATTTGGAGAGAAAATTCCTGCCGATAAGAAAGCGCCTATTGAAAATGCCTTGAATAAGCTGAAGGAAGTGCATAAATCGCAGGATCTCGGCGCTATAGATCTGGCTACTACAGAAATGAATACGGCATGGACGGCTGCTTCGGAAGAAATATATAAAGCTCAGCAGGCTGGGGCGCAACCAGAAGGTCAGGGTCCACAGGATCCTAATCAGCAGGAAAGCGCTAAGGCTGGCGGAAGTGAAAATGTTACTGACGCTGAATATGAAGAAGTAAAGTAAACTTCTTCCTGTAAAAATATAAAAGGCAAAGAAAATTTTCTTTGCCTTTTTTTGCGTTTAAATAATACCCATCTTCTCCATCAGAAATGAGGCGTTCTTATTTTTGGCTACGCCACGTTGCAGCTTGTAATCAAATAATAATTCCCCATTGATAATAACGCTCTCAAAACAATAGTTGCCCACCATACCCGGAAAAGTTTGTTCCAGTTCACTCAGCGCAAGATCGTGCGTGGCGAATAAAGCCAGGCAGGGATAGTGAAGCAGTTTTTTTATGAAAGCCTCCGAGCCATGCGTCTTATCATCCGAATTAGTGCCTCTCAGCACTTCGTCGATTAATACCAATGCTGGCCGTCCTGTTTCCAGCGCTGAAATAATATCCTTTAACCTTTTCAGTTCCGCCATGAAATAAGAAGTATTGTCCTGCAGCGAGTCGCTTATCCTGATTGACGAAAGTATGCACATAGGCGTGAACCTGAA
>JBDTVL010000386.1:0-3574 GCA_040007215.1 Flavitalea sp. | reverse complement strand
CCAAAAAAATCCATGCCCACGATATATACCGGCAGGCAGAGAGCAAGCTGTACCCAGGGATTCATCAGCCATTGCAGAGGCAGCCATTTGTCTAACATGTGAAGCATCAGGGGCAGGGTGAATACCAGGCAGAACAGGAAACGCTGACCGTGATTTTTAAATATTCTTTTGCTTTTTACAGCGCCTGTTCCCTCGCCTGATTGAACCGAGTAGCCGAGATCTTCTATTCCTTTTATAAGTTTAGGGGGTTGAATGGTTCCCGCATGATCGAATATCACGTCGCCGCTGATCAGGTTCACTTTTACATTCTCCATACCTTCTTTTTTAAGGTATTGGGAAACCGTAAGCGAACAATTTGCGCAGGTCATTCCATTAACCTTCCAGTTCGTCTTTTCCATATGGCAAAATTAACCTAATAATGAAGGGTAAAAAGGGCTAATATCTAAACGAGGTTGCAATTTGCGCAGGCTAAACAACGCTAGAAAAGCCATATATACGTTAAGAAGCTGCAAAAAATCCTGATGCCATTTATTAAGTTGTTTTAAAGCGTCATTGTCTGATCGCCCATGTCCAACTGTTTCTTCTCTTCCATGTAACCGCGCAAATACTTTTTACCTGTTAGCCGTCCGCTTATATTTGCACCATGGAACTGGTCTATCGAATAGAGGATATCAGGAAGGCCGCAGGTGAGTTCTGGGAAAAAGCGCATACCTGGAAGGTGATGGCTTTTTATGGAGAAATGGGTGCGGGAAAAACTACCTTTATCCAGGAAATCTGTGTGTTGCTGGAAGTAAGCGATACAGTCAGCAGCCCCACCTTTTCTATCATCAATGAATATGGTTATCCCGGCGGATACCTGTATCATATCGACTTGTACAGGTGCAGGGACGAAGAAGAAGCCCTGAGGGCGGGCGTGGAGGAATGTTTATATTCGGGCCATCCCTGCCTGGTAGAATGGCCTTCAAGAGCGCCGGGAATATTCCCGGAAGATACCCTGGATATCCATATTAAAACCATTGATGAAAGCACCCGGCTGCTTTCTGCGGCGATATAAGCCCGGATAAGCCAATTGTAAATCGTAAATTGTCATAGCAAACCATATATTCATTCATGTCTTATCCAAAGCCTCTCATCAGTACCTCCTTCAGCTACGAAACCCTGGAAGAAAAGCTTGACATAAAGCCCAAGGGCGAACAGTTACATATAGGTATTCCCAAAGAGACCGCTTTCCAGGAAAACCGGGTGGCCCTGACCCCTGATGCTGTCGGCGTTTTAATAGGCAACGGTCACCAGGTAGTTATCGAACACAATGCAGGGGAAGCCGCTCATTTCCGCGACCGCGACTACAGCGAAGCGGGAGCCCGTATCGTATATGAGAAGGCGGAAGTGTTCAAAGCGCCTATACTGGTTAAATCAGCTCCGGTAGTGGATGAAGACCTGCCTTTCCTGCAACTCAATCAAACTATATTTTCGCCTGTACATCTCTCGGTCATGAAAGCGGAACTGCTGGAAAAGATGATGGAGAAAAGGATCACCGGAATTTCTTTTGAAGCGCTGCGCGATGATAGCGGCACCTATCCTATTCTGAGAAGTATGAGCGAGATCGCCGGCAGCGCCGTGATGCTGATCGCGGCTCAGTACCTGGGTTCGGCAAATCATGGCAAAGGCGTTTTGCTGGGCGGCATTTCTGGTATTCCCCCAACAAAAGTGATTATCCTCGGCGCCGGTATCGTTGGCGAATATGCCGCCCGCGCAGCCCTGGCCCTCGGCGCTTCCGTTAAAGTTTTTGATAACAGCGTTTACCGGCTTAAAAGATTGCAGAATAATGTTGGTCATCGGTTATGGACCTCCGTTATAGAACCGAGGATCCTTTCCAAACAGCTTAAGACCTGCGAAGTGGCCGTTGGCGCTTTTGCCTCGCAGGGAGGAAGAACCCCGCTGGTGGTAACAGAAGAAATGGTGAGTAATATGCGTACCGGAAGCGTGATCATCGATGTCAGTATCGACGGCGGAGGATGTTTTGAAACCGCTGAGATCACTACCCACGAACAACCGATCTTTATCAAATACGGCGTAATCCACTATTGCGTTCCCAATATACCTTCAGGTTTTGCCCGCACCGCTTCGCAGGCTATCAGTAATGTACTGATGCCGCTTTTGCTGGATGCCGGCGATGAAGGCGGATTTGAAAACCTGATATGGCATAAGGTAAATCTTCGCTCGGGCATCTATCTTTTTAAAGGAGCTTTGACCAATTTCCATCTCAGCCAGCGCTTCGATCTGAAATATACCGATCTCAATTTGCTGATCGCCAGTCAGCGCTAAGCCTGTTACGGCCTAAGACGCAAATGGAAAACGTCTGCATGTTGCGTTTCCGGGAGAAAGCTTTAGGGCTGATTTCGTAAGGGTTATTTGTATTGCATGATATCCACGACCTCGTCGCAGAACCCATATTCCTGTTTGTCGTTAGAGCTCACAATTACCAGCCTGTCCCGGCCATAAGCCGCCACCAGCCGCTGGTAAAGCGCTATACCATCTTCATCCAGGTTGGTGCAGGGTTCATCAAGCAACACGCAGGGTGTATCTGAAAAAAAAGCCTGCGCCAGTTTCACCCTTTGTTTCATGCCGGAAGAATAATACCTGATCTGTTTACCCGCCGATTTCTGCAATCCGATAATAGTGATGATCTCGTCTATAGAAGCGGCTGCCAGCAGGGGTTTGAACTGCTGGTGGAAATGAAAGAATTCCGTTAGCGTCATTTCTTCTATCACTTCCTGGTAAGGCGCTGCAATGGAAACATTTTTATAGGCATGCTCGGGATCAATACTGTTATATCCCGCAGGCGAAAGCGTTTTATAATCTATTTTCCCTTCGCTGGACATGATCGCTCCCGCGATCACCTGCAGCAGGGTTGATTTCCCGGAACCATTTGGTCCGGTGATGGCATAACTATGTTCAGGCGTAAATTGATAGGAGAAATTTCGGAAGATCCAGTCGCGGTTAAAACGCTTGCCGATATCAGAAAGTGAAATCTGCATCGCTGGCTGTTTTGGATGGGCGCTTAATGATACCCGATTTTGAGTTCGCGATAAATTCCAGTATCTGTTCCTTTACCGGGCTGGAAGGCAGTTTCTTTTCTATATTCTGCACGGCCAAAGTAGTGGTATTCTTTTCCACGAAAAGCACATGATAGATATCAGAGATTTCGGCGATCTTTTCTTTCGAAAAACCGCGGCGCTGAAGACCAACGATATTGATGCCCATATAACAAAGAGGCTCACGGGCGGCTTTGACAAAGGGAGGAACGTCTTTGCGCACAACCGTATGACCGGCTATATAAGTATGCTCGCCGATATGGGCAAACTGGTGAGCGCCCGCCATACCGCTGAGAATGGCGTAATTATCAATGGTAACATGACCAGCCAGTTGAACGGCATTGCCAAGAATAACATTATTGCCCAATACACAATCGTGCGCTACATGCGAATAGGCCATCAGCAGGCAATGACTTCCGATAACCGTTTTCCATTTGTCTTTGGTTCCCCGGTTAATGGTCACGCATTCGCGGATGGTG
>JBDTVL010000385.1:0-3574 GCA_040007215.1 Flavitalea sp. | reverse complement strand
GAATACCTGGCTTAAACAATACAATCCGGGAATGTCTGCTAATTATAAATTAACGCTTTACACTTCTGAAGGACATAATGGTACCTGGGGCAGGGCATTCAATCCTCAGCAGCGTATAGATGGATACAGCATTTATGAATGGATGCTTCGATTCAAAAGAACCAATGGAACAGTTACCCCGGCTCCAGGCGGCGGCGGAACACCAGCTCCACCACCACCGGTTACTCCACCGGTTACTCCACCGGTTACTCCACCGGTTACTCCTCCGGTTACTCCTCCGGCTTCCGGCAACAAGCTTCCTCTAGCTAATGCAGGGGCAGACAGAACAGTAACTATCGCTTCCGGCAACAACAAAAAAGTATTACTCAACAGCACCTTGTCTAAGGATACTGACGGCTGGATTACCTCGTATGTATGGTCAAGAGTTAGCGGACCCAGCACACCTACGCTCACTACAAAATCACTTGGACAGGTTTATGCTAATAACTTAGTTCTGGGAACTTATGTTTTCAAAGCTACAATAACTGATAATAAAGGCGGAGTGGCTACAGACAATGTAACCATCTACGTTAACAAATAATACACCCTTTAATCAAAATGAAAAGCCTTGTATCTCACTGATACAAGGCTTTTTTTATGCGCTTCTATAATCAACTAAAGTATAATTTTATTATTCAGCGTTCTTAATTAACCATACTTCAGAAACCCTTGACTGCTTTCGCCAGTTAAGAAAATCTTCATTAAGATCATCCCAGGTTAGCGTTAATTTCCCCTGCTTTACCATCGGCTCAGGAACAGGAAACTCTTTAATGGCGCCCTGCGCTCTTTCATAATGACTGGGGGCAACCCGCTGTCCATTTATTTTCAACAATGATTCGCCAACGCCGGTAATACGCACGGTATACGATGCTGCAGTATCAATAACCGTATATTCCATGGATATGGGCCAGCGCATTGACGTTAACCAGGAAAGTCTTTTTCTGCTCATGCCATTGTCGGAGAAATCATAGCCGGGATTTAGGCTTTTATGCATCATCGGATCCATGATCCAGGACTCGCCTTTCATTTCATGGACAGAGTTAGATACATTGCCTACTTCATCATAAAAACCGCCTGGCCCGGGGTTTTCCCAATTGGCGATAACCTGCAGCGCTTTTATTTTTTCCGCCTCTTTTAGGTCGGAAAGTTTTTTAAACTCATCTTCCAGCCACCATTTATTATTTAACGGACGATCGAGGAAATCCAGCACAGCGCCGCGTTCCAGCCCTGAAGCCTGGTATTTGGCAACGCTGGTTTGTAAACAGATGGATTTGTAAAGCGCCTCGCACAAGGCAATGATCCGCGAATGATCGTCAACCGAAACCGGAGCATTTTCGGCATAGGATAGTATGCGCGTAGCGGCGCGTATTGCTGAATCGGCGCCTGTTTCGACTGCACGCTGCAATTGTTGATTTACTTCCTTCTCCAGCCTGGTTTCATAGATCAGTCTTGATCGCGTATAGGCATCATAGTAAGCGCGTAAAAGATTCATCTGCCAGCGCCAGTTGGTATCGAGTGAGGAATATTTTTTTTCCAGTTCTTTCCAGGCTGCGAGTGTAGCGGTAATACCGCCATTAGATACAATAGGCCCCTGCCAGTTCTTTTCCAGGGCCAGTATGCCATCGGCCGCTTCAGCAGCT
The DNA here is from genome assembly GCA_040007215.1 of Flavitalea sp. Taxonomy (GTDB): domain Bacteria; phylum Bacteroidota; class Bacteroidia; order Chitinophagales; family Chitinophagaceae; genus Flavitalea. The sequence goes on along the minus strand of JBDTVL010000385.1, from coordinate 1,895 downwards.
ACAGGGCTGCTGAAGAAATAGTTGCTGTACTCTTTAAGGATATCTCTTTCCGCAGCATTTTTATTCCAGGATAAGGCTGTCCATATAATTTTATTCACGTCGTCATGCACGCCGTCTGAATACGAAATAAATCCATCAATATAGGGTTCCATTGCCCTGTATATAGCGGCATAATGATAAGGCCTGGGGTTTACCGCTTCTCTTCCCAGCGTTAAGCTGAAAGCGGGATCCCACCAGGGAATTTCAAATTCGCAGCGAACATTATGGGTGAGGTCGGGGTAATGCCTGATCTTATATTTTGCCGGCAGCAGCGGGCGGGTTTCTGCTGCCGTGGGGCTGCTGGGGCCGGTGATCAGTCCGCCCAGGTAGTCCGGCATTTTTTGTTTAATGTATTGATATACATACTGGCACTGTGCCGGGGTGAAACCCTGGAGGGAAAGCCAAGTTTTTGCTGAAGGATGATACTTTTTTAAAAGGACAGCAATATCCTGCAACAGCGGCATGACCAGTTCGGGTGAATTATCGCCGGGATCGCCGCCGGGAAAGAACACGCCATCAATCCGGACAGATTGTTTGCAGATCTCTTCAACCGTGCTTAAATATTTATTTCTCAAACCCTGGTCTTTCAGATCGAACTGGGCAGGGATCCACATCCAGTATTCCATACCATATTTCTGGCAGGTAGCGCTGATAAAGGAATTCATCTCCATCGGGGCCACTTTAAAATGCGGGCTGGGATGTTCATCAAAAATGGGAATGGATTCTATACTATTGGCGCCAAATATCGCCAGGTCTCTGATGTATTGTTCAAACTGCCGCTTCGTCCATCCATCATACGAATTAGCGGTGTTACGATAACCAAGCTGGTGGCCGCGTATTGGTTTATCCGGGCTCGATGCCAGCATGGGCGCCTGGTTAAACGAAATACTGCCTGCGGCATATTCCATCATCCGGAGAGCCTGGCCAACGCCGAAGATCAATCCTCTTTCATCGATCCCTTCTATTAAAATAATGGTCCGGTTCTGATAAACTGTTGAAACAATGCGAAAGGACTCGGAACGCTGCGGCAGCGAAGGCGTTGTCTCAAAGGCAACAGGTATTTTTATTTTTGACGATGCGCGCCTTAATATGATCACGTCGCCGGCGGAAGGGAAAGCCGCGCTGACCGGCCAGCTGAGGCCGGTTCTTTTAAAGGTCTCCTGCGTTAGTATTTCCGCTGCGGCCATATCTGTTTTGGTCAGCGCAGTTTTATCCTGGAATACCGTCGCCTGCCGTATAGTTACCGGCTGCGCAAATACGCGGGGCATTAATGCAAAAAATAACAAGCCGGATAAGATCCGGGGTAGAAATAGGTTCATACTATACCTGTTTTACTGTAAAAAAGAAAATCGGTTATGCTAGATCGTTATATTTCCATTTTGCATGCCATTCATGTCATCTCCTACGCCGTTCCTGATGACCTGCATATCATGGATCAGCCGCTGGGTAAATAAAGCGATATCGAAGCTGTGAACGATCATATTGGCGCCTTCTTTAACCCACCTGATCTGTCTTTCGGGTTCCAGCGAAAAATGAATACCGACAGACAGGCCCCTGGTTCTGCAAACGTGTATAATTTTTTTCACCGCCTCTTCAAATACCGGGTGATCGTACTGTTCGGGATGCATGAGGCTTACAGAAAGATCGTGCGGTCCGATAAATACACCATCGAGGCCCGGAACAGATATTAATTCCTCAAGGTTGTTCAGCGCTTCCACGCTTTCGATATTGGCGATACAAAGATTACCGGCATTATGCCGGTCGATATAAGCTTTCATTTCTGCGTTCAGCGTTTCTTCGCCTGCCAGCAATCTTTCCAGGAAAACACCTTTAAGCGGTTTGAATTTTGTAGCGCC
>JBDTVL010000384.1:0-3583 GCA_040007215.1 Flavitalea sp. | reverse complement strand
TACCTTTTTCCTTCCAATGGAGTTCCATATTGAAAAAAATAAAGGAATAAATATCTGCTGTTAAGTCGATGGTTTTTGAGATATTTCCCGAGCCATGGCCCGTGTTGTTATCGATGCTGATCAGTATAGGATTTGGCCCCTTATATAATTCCTGCAACGTTGCTGTATATTTAAAAGAATGAGCGGGCACTACACGATCATCGTGATCGGCCGTGGCAATCAGCATGGCGGGATAATTAATATTCTTACTGATATTATGCAGGGGCGAATAGGCATATAGATTTTTAAAATACTTTGCCGAGTCGCTGGAACCATATTCCGATATCCAATTATAGCCAAGAGTAAACTTATGAAAGCGAAGCATATCCATTACGCCAACTTCAGGAATGGCCACCTTAAAAAGATCAGGACGTTGATTAACTACGACGGCGATCAGCAATCCGCCATTGGAAGCGCCGTTGATAGCCAGTCGTTGTGTTGAAGTAATTTTATTTTTCACCAGGTATTCTGCTGCGGCAATGAAATCATCGAATACCTGTTGTTTGTTTAAAAGCATACCCGCTTCATGCCATTTTTCGCCGTATTCGGCGCCGCCACGGATATTGGCGACTGCGTATATACCTCCCTGTTCCAGCCAGGCGATCAATGGAGGGCTAAAGGATGGCTCCATGCTGATATTAAAGCCTCCGTATCCGTACAATAGCGCAGGCGCCTTTCCATCCATTAGCAGCCCTTTGCGGTGAACAATAAACATAGGTATTTTTGTTCCATCGTTACTGGTATAAAAAACCTGCTTCGTTATATAATCAATAGGGTTAAATAAAAGGCGGGGCTTGCGGAAAACAGTATTTTTCCCGTTAGCCACGTCATATCGATAGATCACGGAAGGAGAAGTAAAAGAATTGAACTCGTAAAAAATATAGCGGTCGCCCCTTTCTCCAGAGAAGCCTTTGGCGGCGCCCAGGCCGGGCAGCCTGACTTCTGATTGCAGCGCTCCCGACATATAGTGTACGTACACTTTCGAGGAAACATCTTTAAGATAACTGACAAAAAGCTTTCCTCCTCCAGTTTCACAACGTTGAATAGGTTCTTTTTTTTCTGCAATGATCGTTTTCCACTGAGCAGGTGCGGGATGTTGGGGATTTATCATTACCAGCTTTCCGTTAGGCGCGCCGTTGGTGGTCTGAACGATAAATTTTCCTTTGTCTTCGCAGATAAGGTCGTAAGTGTATTTACCAACATCAGCGATCAGCGGCAGAAATCCTTTATGCTTTGACTGACTATCCTGGTAAAAAAGCGCATTTCCAGGGATACCGCTACCGGGGTCGGCAACGTATAAAAAGGCATACCGTTCATCTTCGCTTACATATACCAGGTGGAAACGAAGAGGATGCAGGCTGTCTTCAAATACCAGTTTGTCCTGTTCCTGGGAAGTTCCTGCGATATGGAACCATACCTGGTGGTTTTCATTTTTGTAGGAGAGTTCCTGTCTATCAGCAGGTTTAGGATAGCGGCTATAATAAAAGCCATTACCCTGCCAGGCAATTTCCGAAGCTTTAACCCATTTAACAGCATCCGGGATATCCTTCATGTTAGTCAAATCCTTGATATAATAGGTTTCCCAGTCAGACCCCGCCCTTGATATGCCATATGCTCCATACCTGTTATTGCCGGAAAGCGCAAAGGAAGATAACGCTGCGCTTTTGTCGTCAGAAAATGTATTGGGATCCAACACCTTTTCCAGGGCGCCACGCTCCCCTTTCTGGCGGTAAAGAACAGCATGTTCCTGCAGACCTTCATTTTTGTAGAAATAGATATATCCCTTCTTAAGAAAAGGAGCCCCATAACGTGGATAATTATACAAGGCGCGGATCCTTTTTTTCACCTGCTCACGGAAAGGTATAGCGGAAAGATAATCGCGGCATATTTTGTTTTCTGCGGTGATCCAGTTTTTGGTGGCTTCACTGTTTTCATCTTCCAGCCACCGATAAGGGTCGGCTACAATAGTTCCATGATAATTATCCTGTTGATCCGATTTTATAGCAGGGGGGTAAACCAGTTGTGCCCCTGCCTTTCCCAAAACTATAACGACAAGGGTAAAGGATAATATTAATTTAATCATAAAGCGAAATTTATATCACACACACGCTAATTTACGCACATCACAGTTACTGTTTGCGTATCAAAACAAAACCTTACTTTTACGCCTCATTTTACAGAATGGTATTTTTAACGATTCTTTCACGCTATTGAAAAAATTTATACAAATTCAACAGAATTTTGATTCATGGCAACTAAGGTGACAAAAATTGGCGTGCTGACTTCGGGGGGAGACGCTCCGGGTATGAATGCCGCAATCCGCGCAGTAGTAAGAACAGGAATTTACAACGGAATGGAAGCTTTTGGCATTATGCGCGGATATGCCGGTATGATCGATAACGACATCGTTCCTATGCATTCCAGAAGTGTGGCCAATATCATCCAACGCGGGGGCACCATTCTCAAAACGGCGCGATGCAAAGAATTTTTCGAATACGATGGAAGAAAAAAAGCCTACGATAATTTAAAGAAACTGGGTATCAATGGCCTGGTGATCATTGGAGGGGATGGTTCCTTTCGCGGCGCGGATCTTTTCAGCCGCGAATTTGACATTCCCTGCATAGGTATCCCGGGCACTATCGACAAAGATATTGCGGGCACTGATTTTACCATAGGTTTCGACACTGCGGTAAATACGGCCGTTGAAGCCATAGATAAAATACGTGACACGGCCGATGCGCATGACCGCTTGTTTATTATTGAAGTGATGGGTCGCGACGCCGGCTATATTGCTTTACACAGCGGTATTGCCACTGGCGCCGAAAATGTGCTGATCCCGGAAAGAAAAACGGACGTGGAAGAACTGGTACGCTCGCTGCAGGAAAAGGAAAAAAGGAAAAAGCTGGTTAATCTGGTCGTTGTTGCCGAAGGCGAAAATTTTGGCGGTGGCAATGAAGTGGCTAAACTAATAGCGGAAAGATTACCTAACGCCGATACGCGGGTATGTATACTGGGTCATATTCAGCGTGGAGGATCGCCCTCCTGTCTCGACAGGCTTATTGCCAGCAGGATGGGTTATGCGGCTGTAGAATCGCTGATGGATGGCCGTAATAATGTGATGGTAGGCATACTAAATAACAGAATGTATTATACGCCTCTGGAAAAAGCCGTAAAGGCCAAACAGAAGATCAGCGATGAATGGATGAAGATCGTCAGGATCCTCGCTAGCTGATCACTATCAACTAACTAATCAAGCAGAAAAAATCTACATAAAAAAATGGCAAGAGACATCAAGAAATACCTGCATCAGTCAATGGATAAAGCGGCCGGTATCGCTCATACTTCGCACAGAACAAAGATAGTTGCTACCGTTGGCCCCGCCTGCGATTCCTACGATCAGTTGCTGGCTCTGGTTAAAGCAGGTGTGAATGTTTTTCGTTTGAATTTTTCGCATGGCAGTCATGAAGACAAACTCAATATCATAGAACACATACGGAACATCAATAAAACAGAACCGTATAATATTGCCATACTTGGCGATCTG
>JBDTVL010000383.1:0-3589 GCA_040007215.1 Flavitalea sp. | reverse complement strand
GGCGAAGGCGACACGCTCGCGACGCTTCCGGAGAAAATTCCGCCGCCGCGATTGGCTATTATAGCTATGATAATAATAATGATGATAATTCCTGTAAAAGGTATTCCGCTACCCTTTCTTCCCCTGCCGGCATAACCTTCGGGCGCTTTATATTCTCCTCTTGCCGCTTCCAGTATGGAATTGGTGGCATTATCCAGCCCTTGGAAATAATTAGAAGATCGAAAGGCAGGCGTAATATCATTCCTGATGATCTGGTTAGCGGTAATATCCGGAATGGCGCCTTCCAGTCCATAACCTGTTTCTATTCTTATCTGCCTGTCGTCGATCGCTGCAACGATCAGCGCGCCATTATTAGTGGTTTTATTACCTATGCCCCAATCGCGGAGTATTTTAAGCGAATATTCTTCAATCGGGTTTCCTTCCAGCGTTTTAACGGTTACAATCGCAATCTGAATAGAGGTGCTGTCATCAAAAGCTTTCAGCTTGTTTTCCAATATAGCTTCTTCCTGGTCGGACAATACATTGGCAAAATCGTTAACGAGCCTGGGAGGATTGGGCTTGGCAGGAATATGCTGCGCCTGCGTTATAAAAGGCAGCAGGATCAATAACCATAAGGTCATCTTACCGAAGCTATTCATTCGACTATTAATCATGCTGATCGTTCTCATTTACCAAATACTATATCATCGGGCAATTCATTCTTATCCGTATTCGGGTCGTAGGGGAAGTTAAGTTGCAGCGCTGTTCCCAGGTCTTTTATTACTTCAGCGAGCGCATCGATATAATGCTGCTCGCGGAAATGCACGCTCATTTCGGCTACCTGGCTTTTCCAGAATGTTTCACCGAGTTTTGCATGAATGCCCTGATCGGCAAAGATGGCAAACTGGTGATCTTTCATCGCCACATATAATAAGGTAGCGTTGCGAAATTCCGTATGATCCATTTTAAGGTTCCAGAAAACTTCTGCAGCCCTGAGTAATGGATCAACAAAACGACAACGGCTTTCGATATACACGCGTACCTCTCCGCTGGTTCTTTTTTCGGCTTCCCTTATCGCTTCAACAATACGGTTATTGTCTTCCGCAGAGAAAAACCCTCTTTTCCTAAAAGGCGGGAATAGGTTCATCGCGCTGTATCAGGCTTGGCATTGTTAGGGTTGTTAAAGTCAACAGTAGGGGCAGTCTGCGCGCCTGCATCGGCCTGGAAAGGCTGTTTAACGGTAAAGCCAAACATACCGGCCATAAGGTTATTCGGAAACTTTCTTACTACCTGGTTGTACGATTGAACAGAGGTATTGAAATCATTCCTGGATACCTTTATCCGGTTTTCTGTTCCTTCCAGTTGTTTCTGCAGATCGAGGAAGTTCTGGTTGGCTTTCAGTTCGTGATACCTTTCTACTGATACCAGCAACCTGCTTAAAGCGCCAGAAAGTTCGCCCTGCGCCTGCTGGAACTGCGCTAATTTTTCAGGACTGAGATCGCCTGCATTGATATTTACCGATGTAGCTTTTGCTCTTGCTTCAATAACGCGGGTCAGGGTTTCCTGTTCAAAATTGGCGGCTCCCTTAACAGTATTCACCAGGTTGGGAATAAGGTCGGCCCTTCTCTGGTAATCGCTTTGCACGTTAGCCCATTTATTTTTTACGTTTTCGTCAAGACTTACCATGCTGTTATAACCTCCGCAACCGCATCCTCCCAATAAAAGAATTGCAGCTACTATAACGATCAATATTACATTACGTGAGTTCATAGTTAGAGTGTTTTACTTCGTTAAAATTAAGATTTTTGAACATCATGCAAATATATTTAACGGCGCCCTCCCTACCGCTCATAGAAATCGGTAGCGGTTGCGTAAAATGATCGTTTAAAAAAAACGGATACATTATATTTATAGATTAATTATTACTTACAGTTAACCCATCATGAAATCAACTTCCCTATTGCCGCTGATAAGCATATTCTTTTTTTCCGCGTCGGTCTTTAGTCAGCAACCAAAAAAAATAAGCGATGACCCTGCCTGGCAAAAAGCCCGGTACGGCCAGTGGGGGGGCGATGGCGTTGGCGCTACGCCCGGGTCGTGGGATACCATGTTGCTTAAAGATTATGCGCCGGTATCTTCTATTGTATCGCAGCAGACTTTCCTTGCAAAATCAAAGTATCCGGCTATCGATGTGCACTCTCACACCTATGCACAAACGCCTCAGGAAGTGGCAGACTGGGTAACTACAATGGATAAGACCGGCGTTGAAACTACTGTTGTATTAACGGAATCCATCGGCGAGGATTTTGAGAAACTTGCAGCGATGTATGTAAAACCTTACCCCGGCCGGTTTATGCTATTCTGCGGAATTGATATGAATGATATGGACAAGCCCGATTATTCGCAGCGCGCTGTGAAAGAGCTGGAACGCTGCTATCGTATGGGGGCGCGCGGAGTTGGTGAAATGATCGACAAAGGCTGGGGGTTTACCGGCGATACTACGCTAGCAAAAGAACAATGTCTTCATCCCGACGATGCCCGGCTGGATGCTTTCTGGGATAAATGCGCCGAATTAAAAATTCCGGTTAGCCTTCATGTAGCCGATCATCCCTCGGCCTGGAAACCCCTGAATGCTTACCAGGAGCGTACTCCGGAATACCAGCAATACAATAATTATGGAAAGAACGGCCTTTCTTATGAAGCGCTGCTGGAATGCCGTAACCGGACGCTGGAAAAACATCCCAACACTACTTTTATTTCCTGCCATATCAGCAACCAGGGCAATGATCTTGGCGCGCTCAGTAAAATAATGGACAGGTATCCGAATCTTTATATTGACATTTCCGCAAGGGATTATGAGATCGGCCGCACACCCCGGGCCGCAAAAAAATTCATCACCCAGTATTCACGCAGAGTATTGTTTGGCACCGATCTGAACATGTATGAGGAAATGTATCATGGATGGTGGAGGTTGCTGGAAAGCAGCGATGAATTTATGACCGGCAGAATATGGTGGAGGTATTACGGACTTGAATTAGACAACCGGGTATTGAAAGCTATCTATAATTCAAATGCAAAACGAATATTGAATTGGGAGAAAGTTGTTTTTGCTGAGTAGGTAAGAATAGTTTTTAACGTAGCCAGATTGTGGATACGACAAGCTACAATTACAGAGGTCGTAAAGGCTTATACAGACAGATATCCGGATCGGCGAATATTCTTCAAAGGTAGTACTGACGAACAAACAAGGCTATACCGGATGGCCGTTGGCTTACATATAGATGAGCTAACCGCTCAATTTGAGATTTACGCTTTTACCCGAGAAGAAATCCTGCCATTTGTCAAAAACATGGTAATAACCGCATTTTTAATTAAGAAGAAAATTATATAAATTTATAGTATGAAAAAAGTAGTGAAATATAAGAGCGCCCTCTCGAAAAAGGAACTCACTTTTACTATTGATGAAAACCTCAATAAGCTAAAAGGCAAATCCCTTGCTCCCAAAAAATTAGCTGAAGCCAATGATCTTTTGGCTAAGCTAAAATCGCCCTTACCCTAATAAAATGAGGTTGAGTGGGTACATCAGGATGAATTTTAATCACCAGAAATA
>JBDTVL010000382.1:0-3592 GCA_040007215.1 Flavitalea sp. | reverse complement strand
ACAGGGTAGTGAGCGAAACTGCCGCTATCATCGATACCAATAATCCGATGTCGAGGGTAGGTCTTTACAATCTCGATCCCACCAGGAAGGGTTTTGGCTATGGAGTGAATGGGGCAATGACCCGTTTTGTGAAAGTTCCGGCCCGCTGCCTTCATCATATTCCTGATTCGCTGCCTTTTGAACAGGCATGCCTAACCGAACCCTGCTGCGTGGCCTATAACGCCGTAGTGGAAAATAGCCGTCTCAAACCAGGCGACAGAGTAATTGTACTCGGTCCCGGCACCATTGGTATTCTCTGTGCAGCGGTAGCAAGGCTTTGCGGCGCTGAAGTAGCTATTGTAGGACTTGAAGCCGATCGTCACCGACTGGCTATAGCTGAACAATACGGTTGTAGAGCTATTATAGGCAATGCTGCGGAATGGGCTAAGGAACGCGATGGGCTTGGCGTTGATTGCGTGATTGACGCGGCGGGAGCAAGTGTTACCCTCGGAATAGCCATGCAGTTGGTTCGTCCTAATGGATGGATCACTAAAGTAGGCTGGGGTCCGCAACCGCTGGGCATTTCCCTTGTTCCTCTCATACAAAAAAATATTACCCTGCAGGGCAGTTTCAGTCATAACTGGCCGGTATGGGAACGTGTAATCGTATTACTGGCCAGCGGTCAGTTAAATGTAAAACCAATCATTGGCGGCGTATGGCCTTTGACAGAATGGAAAGAGGCCTTTGAGAAAATGCATAGCGGTGAAGTAGTAAAAAGCGTACTTAAACCTGTATAGCTATGCGACTGGAAAATAAAGTCATTATTGTTACCGGCAGTTGTACCGGCATTGGCAAGGCCATTGCGCTTCGATGTGTCGCTGAGGGCGCTAAAGTGATCATTCATGGGCTGGAGCGCGATCTTGGCGAAGAGGTAGCTGCAGAACTGGGAGAAGAAAAAGCGCAATTACTTATAGAGGATATTACTAATCCCGGTTGCCCGCAGCGACTTGTGGATCTGGCCCTGCAATCCTTTGGCAAACTGGATGCAATAGTGAATAATGCAGCAAAAGTGGTATCCGCTAATATATATACTACCGATCTTGCTTTTTTGCGAATGGTGATGGAAGTCAATACCGTTGCGCCTTTTGCGCTTATACAGGCCGCATTACCGCATCTTAAGAAAACGCGCGGATGCATATTGAATATAGGTTCCGTAAATGCTTACAGCGGCGAACCTAACCTGTTGCCATATAGTATTTCGAAAGGAGCGCTAATGACGATGAGCCGCAATCTTGGCGATTCTTTATTTCGTGAAGATGGCGTACGCGTTAACCAGATCAACCCGGGATGGGTGCTCACCGAAACAGAAACAATACGAAAACGCGAGCATGGATTGTCGGAAGACTGGTATAAAGATATCCCCCGCGTATATGCGCCGTCGGGCAGGATATTGGCGCCAGCTGAAATCGCCGCCGCATCGATATACTGGCTCGGCGATGAAAGCGGCCCTGTCAGCGGCCAGGTGGTAGACCTGGAGCAATATCCCTTTATCGGTCGCAATCCGCCAAAGGATACCACCATGCTTAATCCATCTTAAAACAACATCATTAAACTTTTTTCTTATGCCTAAACTGGCTGCATTTCCCAAAGCCTACATGCAGGCGCTTTGTAAAGACGGAACCATGACGGTTTCTGAATGGATAACACTCGCGGCAACGCTGGATATCGATGGACTGGAATGGTATGCGGGATTTCTGGAGATGAAAGATAAATCCAAATGGATTGGATTCCGGAAAGAAGTGGAAGAACATGGCAAGCAGATCCCGATGATGTGCTGCTCGCCCGATTTTACCCATCCTGATCTTGATTTCCGTAATAAAGAGATCGCCAAACAAAAAGAATGGATCGATATGACGCATACCCTTGGCGGCTCTTATTGCAGGGTGCTTTCTGGTCAGCGACGTCCTGAACTGTCGATAGACGAAGGCGTTCGCCTCGCGGCGGAATGTATAAAAGAATGTTTGCCCTATGCGCAGGAGCGCGGCATCACCCTTATTCTGGAAAATCATTATAAGGATGATTTCTGGGACTACCCTGAATTTGCCCAGAAAATGGATGTGTTCTGCCAACTGGTAGACAGCATTGATCATCCCAACTTCGGTGTGAACTATGATCCGAGTAATACTTTCCTGGCGGGAGAAGACCCGCTGGAATTGTTATACCGCGTATCTCACCGTGTAGTAACCATGCATGCCAGTGACCGGTTCCTGAAAGAAGGCACCATCGAAGATCTGCGTAAAGAAGAAGGAGGAGTAACGGGATACGCTAAACGCCTTAGTCATGGTGAGATTGGAAAAGGATTGAATGATTACGACGCCATCTTTTCGGAACTGAAACGCGTAGGATTTAATGGATGGATCAGTATAGAAGACGGAATGGATGGAATAGAACAACTGGAACGCAGTATTTCTTTTGTGAGAATGAAGATGAAACAGTACTGGCCCTGAGTTGAAACTCACCACGTTCAACGAGTTCACGATGACCAGCGTTTACTCTACGCTTCTGGTACTATGGGGATCAGTCGGGTTACCAATCGGCATATGATATTTCAGCGCTGGCCAAAAGCGCTTATGCGGTAGATATTTACCTGGCGGATGGAAACCATGATTCGAAGCTGATCCTGAAATAATAGACCATTAATTTTTTGAACAGGGCGAACGTTATGGAAAACGTTCGCCCTGTTTTTGTATAGGCATACAAGGGTATGATGCAAATATTGCACGGTTCCTGTATCTTAGCCGACTATCAGTTCCCCAATAAAATTCCTGCATATGAAATACGCTAAAGCGCTGGCCTTTTTTTACCTGATCATTCTTCTTTCCATGTCTGCCATGGCAGAAATACGATTGCCGGTGATCTTCCAGGATAATATGGTTTTACAAAGAGGTAAACCCTGCGCTATCTGGGGATGGTCTTCGCCAAAGGAAAAGATTAACCTGCTGTTCCGAAATACTTCCTATACTGCTTTGGCTGATAAAAATGGAAAATGGTCCATATCATTGCCAGCGCAGGAAGCGGGCGGCCCATTTGATATACAACTTTCGGGCAAAAATAAATTAATGCTGAAGAATATCCTATTCGGTGATGTATGGATCTGCGGCGGACAGAGCAATATGCAATTCCATATCAATGAGATGGGGCCTAAACATCCGAAAGACCTGAAAACAACTTCCCAGATCCGCATCTTTACGGCCGCTGTGGATATTGATTATGTTCCCAGGGATGATTTGTCGGGAGGTAAATGGGAAGAAGCTTCTGACGCTACAGTTGAAAATTTTTCTGCAGTGGCTTATTTCTTTGGACAATACCTGCAGGATAAGTTGCATGTACCTATAGGGCTGATCAGTGATAATCTCGGAGCTACCGCAGTCGAAACCTGGATGAGCCCGGAATCGCTTAAGGCTTTTCCGCAGTTCCGGACTTATTCGGATCGTTTTCTAAACACAAACAAAAGTTTTAAAGAGCTTAATGATGCTTTTGATAAAATAAAACCATCATGGATAAAGAAATATTATCATCTGCAGGACGATCCGGGATTTACCGAAGCCTGGTA
>JBDTVL010000381.1:0-3596 GCA_040007215.1 Flavitalea sp. | reverse complement strand
TAAAAAGCCGCTTCGTTTTGATTAAAATCTTACCTGTTATAATTTTTTTTCATAGCCTTTAAATGATTGCGCGCGGCATAATTGCGTACGCCATCCCAGGAAGTATATTTTTCTTTTACCAGTTGATCCCATGAATACACGGATGGTTCTGATTTTACAAGCCAGTATGCCATATATGTTTACTATTTATACAAGCAAATTACCGAATTGTTTAACAGCATTTATCTATGATAATTACTATAAATGAAAAACTATTCTTTTCCATGTTGCGTAAATAATGCAGTAATCCTGTACTTACAGGAAACCACAAAAGAGTTTAATTATTTTAAAAAATCAGCATTATGAAATCAGTCAGGAAATTTAGTTTACTTGTTTTAGCCATATCTCTTCTTAACGTTTCCTTTGCACAGGAAAAAACGGTTGAAGTAGGCGGATCACCCATGTATCCATCAAAGAACATTATTGAAAATGCGCTTAACTCTAAAGATCATACAACCCTTGTAGCTGCAGTTAAAGCAGCAGGACTAGTGGAAACGCTCCAGGGCGAAGGACCTTTTACAGTTTTCGCTCCAACAAATGAAGCCTTCAACTTATTACCAGCAGGTACAGTGGATAATCTTCTTAAAGAAGAAAACAAAGCCATGCTTAGCGCCGTACTTACTTATCATGTTGTAGCCGGAAAATTAGACAGCAAAGCTATTGCCAAACTGATTAAAGAAGGTAATGGTAAAGCTGAACTAACTACAGTTGCAGGAGGTAAATTATGGGCTTCCATGAAAGGTGGAAAGCTGGTATTGATGGATGAAAAAGGCGGTATGTCAACAGTTACTATTAAAGATGTTTATCAAAGCAATGGCGTTATCCATGTAATCGATCATGTGGTGTTACCCAAGAGCTAATCATGCTCTATGGAAGGCTGGCGAAAGCCGGCCTTCTTTTTTTACCATCCTGCGGCAAGAACATCTGCAATATGCATCGTTTCCAGCGCTATTCCTTTATGACGGATATAACCATCCAGATGCATCAGGCAGGAATGATCGGTTGAAATAATATACCTGGCCCCTGTAGCTTCAGCATTCTTAACTTTCTGATCGGCCATTCCTATTGAGATAGATTCAAACTTTACGGCAAAACTTCCACCGAATCCACAGCAGGTCTCCACATCATTCATCTCTATCAGTTTAAGACCTTTTACTCCATTAAGCAGTTTCCTTGGTTCATTCTTTATCCTGCACTCTCTTAAACCGGCGCAGGAATCGTGGTAAGTGGCCATTGCATCCAGCGAAGCGCCGAAATCATCCTTACCCATTATATTCACCAGGAACTCGGAAAATTCAAAAGTTCTTTTACCAAGATCTTTCACCTCATTATGCAAGGATGAGTTATCGAAAAGTTTCAGATAATAATTCCTGATAAACCCTACGCAGGAAGCGCTTGGCGCTACAACATAATCGGCGCCTTTAAAATCATTTATAAATTTCAGGCATACTTCCCTGGCTTCATCGCGGAATCCGGCATTAAATGCCGGCTGACCGCAGCAGGTTTGAGATGTGTTGTATTGTACTTCACATCCAGCTTTCTCCAGCACCTTAACCATGTTAAAAGCGGTTTGCGGATAAAGCTGGTCAACAAAGCAGGGTATGAATAACTGAACCGTCATAGAGAAAATGATCTTACCAGCGATATCATTTTTAAAGCAGTAATAGCGGCTTCCTCACCTTTATGGCCGTGAATGCCGCCAATCCTTTCATCGGCCTGGAGTTGGTTATCCACGGTAAGTATTCCGAAGATGGTGGGAACAGGCAGTGAAAGATTCAAATGCGTAATACCATCGGTAACTGATTTGCATACATAATCGAAATGTGGCGTATCGCCACGAAGCACGCACCCCAGCGCTATAAAGACAAGCGGCTTATCATCTTTGTACTTATGCGCATCCCAGTATTTTTTTATGGCAAAAGGAATTTCAAAAGCCCCGGGAACAGTGATCACTCTTACCTGTTTTGTCTTGTGCGCCTTAAGTTTTTCCAGGCAGCCTTTTTCCAGTTGATCAACAATATTCTTATTCCACTCTGTACGTACAACAATGACACAGGCATCCTGAGTCAGAATGCCTGTGTCATTGTTAAGAAGCGCACTATTCGTTACTTCAGCCATAAAAAATTAATTATTTCAGGTATCCCAGCCTGGCGAGGTATTTATCTATTTCGGCGCCTCTTTCGCTGGTGGGATATTTTTCTTTTATCGTTTTGAACATTTCAATGGCTTGTTCGTTATTTCCCATATCCTGGTATAACAAACCGGCTCTGAAAAGATATTCGGGAGAATTGAAGTTGTCTTTATCAAAGCTAACGCCTGCTTTCTTATAACTTTCCACCGCTTCTTTTTTATTTCCTGTTTCGGCATAGGCATCTCCCAGCAGACCTGTGGCGCGAACGCTGATCAGTTTATCGTCAGTAGAAAAATCTTTCAGGTATTTAATGGCGTTATTAAAATCGCCCAGTTTCATGTAAGAAGAAGCTGCATAAAATTTAGCCAGATTGGCCGATTTTGTTCCGCTGAATTTGGAAAGGATGCGCAGGAAGCCAGGATTTGGGCCATCGCCATTTAAAGCCAGTTGCGCAGAATCCAAACGGTAATACTGTTCGGCTTTCCACATCGCATCGGCAGCCTGTTGTTCTTTAGGCGCGAGGAAATAATTTTTATAGGCAAAATAACCGGCGACAAGTAAAACCACCAGGCCTAAGCCGTAGGCTATTGACTTGCTGTTTTTTTCCCAGAACTCCTGGGGTCCGACGGGTCGTGAATGCGATTCGGGCTTATGTTCTTCGGTATGTTTGACTTCGTTAGCCATGTAAGAGTATTATGTGATGGTTTAATTGCTGCAGTTAAAAATTAAAATCCGGCAGCTTAATCTATGATAAAAGGATAATCAACTTCTTGTACAATGTCTTTATATACTTCGCTTTCATCCGGCCATGGAGACTCTTCAGCGAATTTAACAGAGCCCGTAACCGTGTCGCTTACACGCTTATCTATTTCTTCAATTTCTTTCTGAGTTGCAAATTTATTGTCCAGTATGGTTTTCAGCGTTTGTTGGAGCGGATCGCGTTGTTTGTATTCTTCAACTTCTTCCTTAGTTCGGTATTTCTGGGGATCGGAAATCGAATGACCCTTGTAGCGGTAAGTTTTAATTTCAAGAAGCGTTGGTCCGCCTCCTTCTCTAGCTCTTTTTACCGCCCTGGTTACGGCATCATGAACGGCTTCGGGACTCATGCCATCAACAGAATCACCGGGCATTTCATAAGCGTCGGCCAGTTTATAGATATCCACCACATTACTGGTACGTTCTACCGAGGTGCCCATTGCGTAATTATTATTTTCGCAGATGAATACAACCGGTAATTTCCAGGTCATCGCAATATTGAACGTTTCATGAAGGATTCCCTGCCTTGCCGCGCCATCTCCAAAAAAGGTGATGGAAACATTGTCCGTTCCCTTATATTTTTCAGCAAAAGCCAGTCCGGCTCCGGTTCCTATCTGTGCGCCAACAATACCATGTCCTCCAAAAAAGAATACGTCCTTTCCAAAGAAAT
>JBDTVL010000380.1:0-3603 GCA_040007215.1 Flavitalea sp. | reverse complement strand
CTCTCAGCATTTTCATATAGGCCACTCCCTTTTCGCGGGCGAAATGCATGTTTCGCTCTGGAATACGGTCGGGATCTGGATAACGTTGCAGCGCCAGTTCAATGCTTTCCTCTCTCAGAATATGCAACATTTGGAAAACGGATCGGTTGGTATAATTAGCGGCGTCATCTGCCGGCGCGCCGGCAAAACAATACAAAGGATGAAAACTGGCTACCTGGTACACACCCTCATACCCTTCCTGCTTCAGCAGTTTTTCTGCCAGTGACACTAAATCGAGATAATCATCAAATTTGGCAAAGGCATTCGTGAAAATAAGAAAGCTGGTTTCAATATCCTTATGCTCATCCAGCCGTACACATTCATTCAGAAAAGCCTGCAAACCTGTTTTAAGGCCAGTTCCCGTTTCTACCTGGAAATGAATACTGTTCTGCTTAACTTCTTTAGCGGCAAAAGGACAAAAATTACAGCCTACCACCACGTCGCTGATCCATTTTTTTGTTTGCTGAATAACCAGTTCTTCGCCGCTCATTTACTTATTTTTTGTAAGGTAGGCAATCCGGGATAAAACAGCAGAACAGGCGATCGGCTGACCAGCCATATTAAAAAGGAATGATGTCAGCTATATCAACAAACAGAATACGCTATCTATTTAAAGTAAAAACAAAGAGGATAATTCAAAAAATATATTTACCTAAAATATCTGCGTCAGAACGAATTCTCTTTAGTAAGTTTAATATCGGTTTAAACATATCATCATAATGCCTACCAGCTCTTTCCGACTACTCATTAGCGTTATCCTTTGCCTTACCGCAACCGGGATATCGGCGCAACAAGCCGACTTCTCCAAAGCCGTCGTCATTTCGTGGAATAAAAAAAACCCTGCCCTGCAGAAAGCGGTGCAGGTTTTCCGGGAAGAAATAAAAAAACACAGCGTTATCGATATGCCGTTTTCCGGAAAACTATTACCGGCAACGCAACAGATTATTATAGGAATTGAATCGCAGGTTGAACAGCTTCCTGCGCAATACCGTGAAGCCCTGACAGGGCTACCTGCCACCGGACAGGATGGCTTCCGAATAAAAATGCTCGACGATCAGAAAACCCTGCTGGTTATTGGTCATGAAGAACGCGGGGCATTATACGGGGCTGGTTATTTACTGCGAAAAATGGAACTTCGCGCAGGACAAGCGCTGATTGACGGGAACATGCATATTTCTTCCACCCCCGCTTACCCTATCCGCGGTCACCAGTTGGGATATCGTCCAAAAACAAACGCTTACGATGCCTGGACCGTCAACCAGTTCGATAGTTATATCCGCGATCTTTCATTGTTCGGCGTAAACAGTATAGAGATATTACCGCCTAATACCGACGATGATTTCAGCAACGGACTTATGAAGCTGCCCGCTATAAAAATGATTGCCGAGCAATCACGGATCTGTAAGGAGTATGGCCTCGACGTATGGATGTGGTATCCAAATATGGGCAGCAATTATACTTCTGAAGATTCTATGGCTGTTCAACTGGCCGAATGCGAAAGAGTGTTTAAGATTCTTCCAAAACTAGATGCCCTGTTTGTTCCCGGCGGAGATCCGGGTGATCTTGAACCTTCCATATTATTTAAATGGCTGGAACGTGTTGCCGTACCGTTGAAAAAATATCATCCCCGCGCTAAAATATGGGTGTCGCCGCAGGTATTCCGGCCGACCACAAAATGGTTCGATGCTTTTTACCGGGAAGTCAATAACGAATACCCCTGGTTTGGGGGCGTAGTGTATGGACCCTGGACAAAACAACCTATACAACAGGTGCGGCAACAGATGAAAAAAAATATCCCGATCCGGCAATACCCCGATATTACACATAGCTTAAGTTGTCAGTACCCAGTTCCGGAGTGGGATCTCGCATATGCTATAACGTTAGGCAGGGAATGTTACAATCCCCGCCCTGAAGATGAAAAACATATTCATAATCTTTTCGCCGGTTATGCGCAGGGAAGCATTAGTTATTCGGAGGGGATAAATGACGATGTCAATAAATTTGTCTGGAGCGGGCAGGACTGGGATCCGAATTCGCCGGTAATAGAAACCCTCCGTGATTATGCGCGATTATTTATCGGACCTGATTATGCAGAATCTTTGGCGCAGTCGATTCTTGCGCTGGAAAAAAATCTCAAAGGACCATTAGCAGTGAACAGCGGCGTAGCCAGAACGCTTCAGCAATGGCAGGACATGGAAAGAAAAGCCCCGACGCAGGTGAGCAGTAATTTCAGGTTCCGTATGGGCCTTATCCGGGCATGTTATGACGCTTATATTCAACGTAGGCTGTTATATGAAACAGAACTGGAACAAGCCGCCCGCGATGTATTAACCTATTCCCGTAAAACAGGCGCCGCAGAGGCTATCAGCGACGCTAAAAAAATATTGCTGAAAGCGGTTGCTAATCCTGTTCAGCAAGATCTTCGTCAGCATTGTATGGATCTGGCCGATTCACTGTTCATGAGTATAGGTTCGCAACTGACCGTAAAAAAACATGGGGCAACAGCAGGCAGGGGAAACTTCATTGACAATATCGATCTGCCATTAAATAATTCACTCTGGCTGCTATCTCAATTCGCTCATATAGAAAAACTTCCCGATGAAAGATCAAAATGGCTGGCTATCGATACCTTACTTAACAGGACTAATCCCGGACCCGGAGGTTTTTATGACGATCTCGGATCGCCGGAAAGCCGAAGCAGAATTGCCCGGCAAAAAACCTGGGAAGAAGATCCGGGCGGGCTGGAATCGCCGCTGACCGATTTTGGCGTATTCCTTAAAGGCGATGAATGGGTGGATGTGCTTCCTGTAGGTTTTGAGGGAAAGCCCGTTCCACTGGCCTGGATGAACCAGGTAACTACCTTATATAATACGCCATTGATCGTAAAATATGATCATCTGGATCAAAAAAGCTCCTACACGATCCGCGTTGCTTATACCGGTCGTTTTCCTTCCGGTATAAAACTGGTAGCCGACGAAAAATATATGATCCATGATTTTATCCTGACCGGCAAACAACCCATATATGAATTCCCGGTACCCATGGAAGCTATCGCAGATGGAAGCGTGCAATTCACTTTTAGTTGCAGGGAGGATGATCGTGGTACGCAAGTGGCCGAGATATGGCTGATAAAAATTAAATGAGCGCCTTATACTTTAGTTGTTTTCCTGATCAGCGTTTCCATCATACCCAGCATGGCATACATCGTTTTTCCCGCAAGCGGATCTTTGAATAATGTCATTTGAGGCGCTTCACCGAAATGCAGTCCCCGCGAGGTTAATAAACTCAGTCGTGCATTGCCGGCAACCGGCGATGCAGGCCTTGCCCCTTCCCATGGTCCAATGTTTTTTAGGATCTCTTTACCCTGTATTAACAGTTCATCGATCTTTGCGGCTATTTCACTATCTGGTTGATCCCAGATAATAGCGCTGCCCGAATAATTGTAATACCTGGCAGAATGATCGGCATATACGACAAGCGTATCCAGGCCTTCAGCCATAGCTACTTCCACCAAAATCCCGAAAAACACACCGACACCAAACGCAATCCCGACCACCAGCATGC
>JBDTVL010000379.1:0-3603 GCA_040007215.1 Flavitalea sp. | reverse complement strand
TCTTAAAAATATCGCCCGAGGCCGGATTCTTATAATAACCTGCATACTCCGTAGTGGCGTCCAGCGTGTTCAGTGTATTAAAAATAGAAAGTTTCAATACCGGAGTAAATAATAATCCAGGCTTGATCACTTCTTTGGTAACCAGAACAGGATTTGTATTGATTTCCTTAAAATCTTTGGTGCATCCCGAAAAAAACAACAGGCCGGAAGCGATGAAGAAGTTCAGAAAAATATATTTAGTTGTCATTGATTTAATGTTTTCCGTTATTAAAAAGAAAAAGACAGGTTGATGCCCATGCTCCTGGTGGAAGGCGTGCCTGGCGATTCAAATCCCTGCGCAACTGAAGTTGCCGCATAGGCCGCTTCAGGACTGATGCCCATTAGTTTGAACTGGGGATCGCGATAGATATACAGCAGGTTTCTTCCTACGACTGATAACTTGGCATTTTTTAAAACGGTTTTTTTGAAAAGCGTTCCAACGCTGTATCCCAGCGACACTTCGCGAAGCGCTATATAATCGGCAGGAACAACAAAATCTTCCGATATACCGCCCCAACCGGTAGAAGTATAATATTGCATCCGGCCAACCACCTGGCTATTGTCCTGGAACTTATCGTTGTCATCAAGGTAAACGCCTTTAGCTACCAGGTTGTCGCCATTCTCGGTAAACTTACCTGTGCCTCCTGTAGTCTGAATAAATTTAGAGTTGGAGAATATTTCTCCACCTACCCTGAAATCAACCAGCGCGCTTAACGTGAAGCCCTTGAACGAGATCGTATTGGTTATGCCCGCAAGAAAATCGGGTTGAATATTTCCCAACACAGAAGCCGTATCGGCTTTCTGGAATACTCTTGAATTGGCATCCAGCCACATCTGACCGTCGGGCGTTCTTTTATAAGCATATCCAACAATATTTCCATAAGGCAGATTTGGACGAGCCTCAATAGTAGCGGCTTCCACGTCTCCGAGCACCAGCGATTCAATACCCGGATAAAGGGCCGCCACTTTCGACCTGTTCCTCGAGAAATTAACGATAACCTCCCAGTTAAAATTCTTAGATCGTACAGGCGTTCCCGATAGCAAGAATTCTATACCCTTATTCCTGATCTCGCCTGCGTTGATCAGTTTGGTATTAAATCCTGTCGCAGCAGGAACATCTACCGGAAGTATCTGATTTTTTGTAGATGCGCTATAATAAGTGAAATCAACCCCAAGTCTGTTATTGAAGAACCGGAGCTCTGTTCCTATTTCGAAAGAAGTAGTCAGCTCATTTTTAAGATCCAGTAATGGAACATCTCCTTGAATATAAGCAAACTGCTGTCCGGCGAAGCTGGAGGTAGATAACCGGTAGCCTATCTTCGTGCTATAAGGATCTGCATCGTTTCCGGCCTGTGCAAGCGATGCCCTGATCTTACCGAAACTCAGCTTACCGGACTTCAGATTAAACGCATCGGTGAATACAAAACTGGAGCTTATCGATGGATAAAAGAAAGAATAATTATTTTCGCCCAATGTCGACGACCAGTCGTTACGTCCTGAGATATCTAAGAACAGGTAATTTTTATATCCTAACTGACCGGTGAAATAACCCGAATTTATTTTTTTCCTGATCAGGTCATTACCTGGAAAAACAAGACCGGCATTAACGATATTATATATACCGGGTACATTCAGATTGTTTCCCTGCACTCTTGAAATTTCCTGTTTTCTGTTCAGGTGGTTTGCGCCAACAGAAAATGATCCTGTAAAATTATGCGACAATTCGCCGGAAGCGGTCAGCAAGAGATCGCTGTTTTCTTCCTTAACATGTATCTCTTCATTATTGACCTGGCCTCTGCGGAGATTGCTGAATCCGGTAGGCGTTCCAAAACCTATTCGTGAAAATCTGATATCGGTATAAAAATCCGTTCCCGAACGCGCCTGCATCGACAACCAGTTATTGAACTTGTATTTAGCCAGTACATAGCCGATCATTCTATCCCGGCTATCATTGCTCAGAAATTCATTAAGTATCCAGTATGGATTGAAAGGTCTTCCATCGGTCCAGTTATTAGCGCTTCCATCCGGATTTTTATAATTTTTGAGAAGGCTAAGCGGCAGAAAGGCCGGAGCCCTGCTAAGCGCCACCTGCAGCGTATTAATATCAAGACCGTTTCCTGGCCTGTTTACGCCGCTCTGCCTGATATAGTTCACTTTCCCTTCAACATATAAGTTGGGATTGATAGCATATCCGGCGCGCAGATTAATCGTTTGCCGGTTCAGTTTGGATGTTGGATAAATACCATTATTACGAAGGTCAGATACCGATAAACGATAATTGCTTTTATCGCTTCCACCGGAAACGCCTACCGTATTGGTAAATGTACTGCCTGTATTATAGACTGCTTTCAGATTGTCTTCCGCCACTGCACTGAATGGAAGCACTCCTGCGCCGGGCCAGGTTTGCAGTACAACAGGCGAACCGTCGTACTTGGGTCCGTAATTTTCGCCTCCGGTCCAATCGGGAAATTGTTTTGCATTCTGGCCACTCACCACTACATCTCCATAAGAGCTGAAATCATTATCATATCCCGGGCCCCAGGTTTTCTGGTATACAGGAAGCGTATTGAGCGTTTCAAAAGTGGCATTAGAATTAACGTCAACGCCTGCTTTTTTGCCGCTTTTGCCTTTTTTTGTAGTGATCAGGATAACGCCAGTTGCGCCTCTTGAGCCATACAAGGCGGCTGCATTCGGACCTTTCAGAATAGTTATCGATTCAATATCATCCGGTAAAATATTACCTATACCATCGCCATAATCCCTGCCCAACCCTTTGGAATTATTAATGTCCGGTTGGCCAATGGTCTGGTTATCGATCGGCACCCCATCCACTACATATAAAGGTTGGTTATTTCCTCTGAGAGAACTGGATCCGCGAATATTAATAAAAGTAGATCCTCCCGGACCTGTATTGGAAGGGCTTACAAATACGCCAGCTACCTTACCTTTAAGAGCGTTAGCCACATTGGTTTCTCTTGCTTCCGTCAGATCTTCTCCTTTAACTACCTGTGTTGAATAACCGACGGCTTTTTTTTGTCGTTCAATACCAAAAGCAGTAACCACCACATCGGTAAGCGAAGCGTTATCTGCAATTAATTTTATTTCGATTGTAGTTTTGGAGCCCATCGGAATCTCTATCGTTTCAAATCCTACATAACTGAATCTTAACGTGCTCTTTTCGGACACAGAAATACTAAACTTACCCTGTGCATTGGTCGTTGCTCCCTTATTCTGGCCCACCACAGAAACAGATACGCCTTCCATAGGGCGGCCATCGGCATCTGTAACTATTCCGGAAATATCAATGGGCGGAGGAGAAGTAACTGTTTTTGTATCTTCCATCCGCTGCAAAAATTTTTCTTTCAGCACAATGGTATTTTCAACCAGGCTGTAATCGAATGGCTGGTTTTTGAAACAAGCTGTCAGCGCTTCCAGCAAAGAAACATTTCGTAGGTTTACTGTAACTCGCCTGGCGCCCGCCATCCATTCTTCGCGATACACCATCTGGCAGCCAACCTGTCGTTTAATTTTCGTTAATACCTCTTCCAGCGGCGCATTCTTAGT
>JBDTVL010000378.1:0-3614 GCA_040007215.1 Flavitalea sp. | reverse complement strand
GATGCTGGAACGTGGCCGCGATATAGAACATATAAAAGGTTATGTAAACGCAACCAAGGAAGCATGGGATTATCCTCACCGCGGAAGACGTACACAGGAAATGATCAAGGACTATCCTGTTTTAAAAAGAGACTACCCGCTCAATGAAACAAATCTCGATTACTGGGTAAATGATAAAGAGAGCCCTTATACTGAAATAAAACGCTTCGATTGGTTCAGGGGTTACCATGTTGGTGGACGATCTCTAATGTGGGGTCGCCAGAGTTATCGCTGGAGCGATTTTGATTTTGAAGCCAATGCAAAAGACGGAATCGCTGTTGACTGTCCCGTTCGATACAATGAAATTGCTACATGGTATGATCATGCGGAAAAATTTGCCGGTATTAGTGGCTCAAGAGATGGATTGTCACAATTACCGGATGGACAATTTTTGCCGGCTATGGACATGACTTGCGTGGAGAAAGATGTAGCAGCCCGTTTAAAAGAACATTATAAAGGGAAAAGAGCGATGATCATTGGCCGCACCGCTAATATAACGGTGGCGCATGAGGGAAGAACGGCCTGCCAGTTCAGAAACAAATGCTGGCTGGGATGCCCGTTTGGCGCGTATTTCAGCACGCAGTCCTCTACTCTGCCCGCTGCGGTAAAAACCGGCAATCTTACTTTGCGTCCGTTCTCCATTGTTACAAAAGTGCTTTACGATAAGAATACCAAGAAAGCCAGCGGCGTTGAAGTGCTGGATGCGGAAACCAATCAGACTATCGAATACAAGGCAAAGGTGGTATTCCTTTGCGCCTCGGCGCTGAATTCTACCTGGGTATTATTTAATTCGGCCACCGATATCTGGCCCGAAGGGTTAGGCAGCAGCAGCGGCGAATTGGGACATAATGTAATGGATCATCATTTCCGTTGCGGCGCCTCAGGAAAAGTAGAAGGCTTCGAGGATAAATATTATTATGGCAGGCGGGCAAATGGAATCTATGTTCCGAGGTATAGAAATCTTAATGGCGAAAAAAGAGAATATATCCGTGGCTTCGGTTATCAGGGAGGCGCCAGCAGAGAAGGATGGAAACGCGATGTTGCAGAGAATGGCATCGGCGGCGATTTTAAAGATGCGCTGACAGAACCCGGACAATGGGAAATAGGCATGACCGGCTTTGGCGAGATCCTTCCTTATCATGATAACAGCATATCACTGGATAAAGAAAAGAAAGATAAATGGGGTCTTCCCGTATTATCGTTCGATTGCGAAACCAGGGAGAATGAAAAGAAGATGCGCAAGGATATGATGGAAGATGCGAAAGAAATGCTGGAAGCCTCGGGCGTTAAAGATGTTAAGTCTTACGATAATGGCTATACGATGGGCATGGGTATTCATGAAATGGGTACCGCCAGAATGGGCCGCGATCCTAAAACTTCCGTGCTGAATATGCATAACCAGGTATGGGATGCACAGAATGTTTTTATTACCGATGGAGCCTGTATGGCATCAGCAGCCTGCCAGAACCCGTCTCTTACCTATATGGCTTTAACCGCCAGGGCGGTAGACTTTGCGGTTAAAGAATTGAAGAAAGGGAATTTGTAAAGTTCAATTAAAAAAAATTTTATGGACAGACGTCAAGCGTTATCGCGTGTTGCACTTATTCTGGGGGGAACCATAATAGGCTCCGGCATTTTCCTGGAAGGATGTAAACCCGCCGATCAGCCGGCGAAAACCGGTTTGGATTTCGACCAGCAGGATGTTGCTTTTCTTGATGAAGTGGCCGATACTATTCTTCCCACCACCACCACCCCCGGCGCCAAAGCCGCAAAAGTGGGCGCTTTTATGACGGTTATGGTGAAGGATTGTTATGTAGAAAAGGACCAGAAAACGTTCAGGGCGGGCATGGGTAAACTGAACGACGCCTCGAAGAAAAAATATGATAAGGTATTTGTGGAGACCACCCCGGAACAACGTCATGATTTACTGATGGAAATAGATAAGGAACAAAAGGAATACACCGCTAAAAAAGGCAAGGACGAGGAAAATCATTATTTCAGGATGATGAAAGAGCTGACGCTGCTTGGTTACTTCACTTCCGAGATCGGCGCCACGCAGGCGTTACGTTATGTGGAATCACCGGGACGGTATGATGGATGCGTCCCTTATAAAAAAGGCGATAAAGCCTGGGCTACTTAGGTTAATCATGACCGTGATGACTTCCGACAGCCACGCGGAATATTTTTTTCTAACCTTCGGCTAATATATACCGTTATAAAGCTGTCAGGCGCTGACGGCTTTATTTTTTTAGGAAATACCTGGTTATTTAAGATGATCTTTCCAGGTTATAAACAGGTACCTGAGCAGCGCGCCAAGGGTTAGTATCATCCAGGCATAAAAGATAAAATTGCCGGTTGAGGGCGTTTCGCTGAAGAACATCCATCCAAAATAAATACCGGTAATGGCAATCATTAAGAGCCATATCAGCGCTGCCGATAGCGTTTTTACTATCTTCTTTAAGAAATTTGAGGCATCATCTTCCATTGTACTCATACGGCGCCAATTTAGTTCCCGAACAGCAATTTCTGAAATTCTGTGGAATCGCCATTAAAGACATTAAAGTCTACCTTACTCAATATGCCGTTTACTCTTCCTAATTCGCTGAATTGCCAGAAATGCCAGTTGCGATAAATACGGGGTTTATCCTTCTGAAGATAATGAGCCACCCATAAGGGATATTCGTCGAAGGTTTCATTCAGGTATTGTTTATAGAAGTCTACATTGGTATAGATGATAGGCTTGATGCCGTAATAGGTTTCTACAGTTTCGAGCCATTCTTTTACTCTTGCTCTTATTTTTTCAGGCGGTACGCCATAGGTTTGTTCTATATCCAGCACCGGGGGCAGGTCGCCGGGTTCGAGATCAACGCTGCTGATGAAATTCTCGGCCTGCGTTTTACCGCTTTTGGTGGCCAGGAAGAAATGATAGGCCCCTCTGATAACTTTAGCTTCCCGGGCATTTCGCCAGTTGCGGCGGAAGAACCTGTCTTCATTAATATTGCCTTCTGTAGCCTTGATGAAAGTAAAATGAATACGTACATCATTTACATTCATTGCCTTTACGCTTTCCCAGTTGATGGTATGCTGGTATTTGGATACATCGATGCCATGAACAGAATAGTTTACAGGTATATCGATGCCAAAAGCGGCATACCGTACATATCCGGCTTTCCTGGCCAGGATCCATTCGCGAAACCACAGCGCAAGTAATAAAACAAGGGTTACAGTAATGCAGGCTACAATAATCTTCCAGACCTTATCTCTTTTTTTCTTATTTGCCTTTGCCATGTTCGCTGCAAATATACTGGTAAGGCGGCAAGTGGGGATTTCGTTAAGCCGATCTTCGGAGTTTGTCGAGCAATTGATTAATGGTTTCCGCTTCTTCTATGGATAAGGAGCTGAATTGCGCGTCTATTTCATCGCTGAATCCATCCAGCTTTTCCAATAGCTTTAGTCCTTTTTCCGTAATGGTCACATCTACCAACCGCCGGTCGCTTTTGCTGGTCATTTTTTCAACAAGTTGTTTTTTCAGCAGCCTGTCTACTATCCTGCTGGTATCGCTCATTTTGTCGAGC
>JBDTVL010000377.1:0-3625 GCA_040007215.1 Flavitalea sp. | reverse complement strand
CCATTGGAAACAAATGCGGAAAAGTGATCGACTACTCTTCCATTTATGAAACGCAGGCCTGGGGTAAAACAGATCAGGGCGATTTTCTGAACCAGGCTATAATGATCGAAACGAGTCTTTCCGCCCAGGCCCTGCTAAAGGAAACGCTGGCCATTGAAACCTTTATGGGAAGAAGCAGAACCGATAAATATGCGCCGCGTACCATCGATATTGACATTCTTTTTTTTAATCACCAGGTAATTGATGAACCGGGCCTGATCATCCCTCACCCGGAAATACAAAACCGCCGGTTTGTGCTGGAGCCAATGAAAGAAATAGCGCCGGCGCTGATACACCCGAAACTGTATAAAACCATCCTGGAACTGCTGGCGGAATGCCCCGATTCTCTTCATGTGAAAAAAATCTGAACATAGTTTGGAGGTTTTCGTATTTCTTTGTGCCTCAGGGACAGCCCATTCATGAACTATCATTTCATATCTATTGAGGGAAATATTGGGGCGGGAAAAACAACGCTTGCCCATATGTTGTCTAAACACTACAATGCCAGGCTGGTATTGGAGGAGTTTGCCGACAACCCATTCCTGCCAAAATTTTACGAGAATCCGCAGCAGTATGCTTTTGCACTGGAACTTTTTTTCATGGCCGAAAGATACAAACAGCTAAAAGAGCTTATCCATACCAAGGATATGTTCCAGAGCTTCACCATAGCCGATTACCTGTTTGCTAAATGCCTGCTGTTTGCCAAAGTGAACTTATCCGAAGAAGAATTCAGGTTATACCATAAGCTCTACGATGTGATCCGCCAGCCGCTGATACAACCCGATCTGCTCATCTACCTGCATGTGCCGGTCAGCAACCTGCAGCGGAATATCAAAAAAAGAAACCGCGACTACGAACAGGCCATTCCGGATAAATATCTTTTCAGCATACAGGAAACCTATACCCATTATATCAAACAGCACAATATAAAAACGCTGTTCATCGACGCTTCCAATGCCGATTTCCTTCGTAATGAGAAACAACTGAAAGTGATCACCGACGCGCTGGAAAATGATTTTGAAAATGGCCAGCATTATATCACCCTTCCATAATATCAGCCACCCAGCCTGCTAATCGTATATTTGAACATAATTTTACCTATTAACATTCATGCGTCAGGACAACCTTTTAGAGAACTGGGAAAAAAAATCGGGTGAGCGTAAGAAAATTTACAAGCAATATCTGCATCGGGCCGATAAGAATACCGTGCTGAAGCAACTTCCCGAACTGCATGAAGAAGCTTTTAAGCAGGTCGACTGCCTGAAATGCGC
The DNA here is from genome assembly GCA_040007215.1 of Flavitalea sp. Lineage (GTDB taxonomy): Bacteria > Bacteroidota > Bacteroidia > Chitinophagales > Chitinophagaceae > Flavitalea. Next base: position 2,315 of record JBDTVL010000377.1, on the reverse strand, counting down.
CAACTGTTGCAGGAATTTTTCTCCCCGGTTTAAAACCCCGGATATTAAAAGAATCTCCCGCCACCTGAAGATGAAAGAAGGCGATTTTATCGAAACTTATCTTCGGCTGGATGAAGAGGGCGATTACGTGGCCAATACCGCACCCTGCCCCTTCCTGGGGTCAGATAATTACTGCACTATTTATGACCAGAGACCTTCCGATTGCCACCGCTTTCCCTATACCGATGAGGATATCATCGTTAAACGACAGGAACTTACGCTGAAAAATGCTACGTTCTGCCCAATCGTTTATTTTGTGCTGGAAAAACTGATCGACAGTTCTAAAAAATAGTTCCCCGAACGTTAGCAACTTTAGCGCTACCGCCAAAATGTTAGTCGCCAGTTTCGCTTAACTTTGCGCAAATTTTCAGGAACGGACAATACTTTTATATTTATGAATCTATTTGAAAGCCAACAGCAGGAATTTCAGCACAGACATATAGGCCCCGATGAAGAGGATACAAAAGCGATGCTGGAAGCTATCGGAGTGGCTTCCCTGGAAGATCTGCTCGATAAAACCATACCCCGAGGCATACGACTTACCGCACCACTTAAAAACCCCGCCCCGCAAAGCGAATATGAGTACCTGCAGGAACTGAAAAAAGTGGCCGCTAAAAACAAAGTTTTCAAAACTTATATAGGCCAGGGCTATTATGGAACCATCACCCCTACCGTTATTCTCCGGAATATTTTCGAAAACCCAGGCTGGTATACGCAGTATACCCCTTACCAGGCAGAGATAGCCCAGGGCAGACTCGAGAGTCTGCTGAACTTTCAGACTATGGTTTCCGATCTTACCGCGCTTCCACTGGCTAACGCTTCCCTGCTCGATGAAGCTACCTCGGCCGCAGAAGCCATGGCCATGATCTTTCATCACGTAAATAAAACAGATGAAATAAAGCAACCTAAGTTTTTTGTAGACGCTAAAATATTTCCGCAGACAAAAGATGTGATCCTGACCAGGGCAGAACCTATAGGGATCGAGATAGTTACCGGCGATTATGCCACAACCGTTATAGATGAGCGCTATTTCGGCGCCATCGTTCAATATCCCGACGATAATGGATCGGTGGAAGATTACCGTGCATTCATCAATAAGGTGCACCAGTTTAATGGCTTTGTAGTCATGGCCACAGACCTGCTGGCATTAACGCTACTCACCCCACCGGGAGAACTGGGAGCAGATGTAGCGGTAGGATCTGCCCAGCGTTTTGGAGTGCCTCCTGGTTATGGCGGACCGCATGCAGGTTTCTTTGCGGCGAAAGAAGAATTCAAAAGAGGAATTCCCGGACGCATCATTGGCATTTCTGTAGACGCTAATGGATCGCGCGCTTTGAGAATGGCCCTTCAAACAAGAGAACAGCATATCAAAAGAGAGAAAGCCACATCAAATATCTGTACGGCGCAGGCCCTGTTAGCGAATATGGCGGCGATGTATGCCGTGTACCATGGATCAGAGGGATTGAAAGATATCGCTAAAAGAATCACGCTGCTCACCGCTACGCTTGCCGATGAACTTCAGCAATTGGGTTATCAAATAAGCGCCGCCGCATTTTTTGATACCATAAAAATTAAAGTGGCTGATACAGCCGCGATAAAACAGATCGCGGAAAGCCGCGAAATCAATTTCCGGTATTTCGATAATCATCATATAGGTATTTCGATAGATGAAACCACCTTGCCAGCCGATATACTGCCTATCGTGTCCGTATTTGAAGAAGCCGCAGGTAAACATTTAACGGCTATAACCTTTGATGCAGAACGGACATTAGATCACCTGCCAGCTACGCTTAAACGTAGTTCAGCTTTTCTTACGCATGCGGTATTTAACGCGCATCATAGCGAAACAGAAATGATGCGTTATATTAAAAGGCTGGAGAACAAAGATCTATCGCTGAATTTTTCGATGATACCCCTGGGCAGCTGCACCATGAAGCTGAATGCAGCCACTGAACTGATTCCCGTTAGCTGGCCTGAATTCGGGCAGTTGCATCCCTTTGTTCCTGTAAACCAGGCGGAAGGTTACCTGCAGATCACCGATGAGCTCAGCGGCTTTCTATGCGAGATCACCGGACTCGACGCCTGTTCACTGCAACCCAACAGCGGCGCGCAGGGTGAATATGCCGGCCTTCTCACCATCAGGGCCTATCATCTTGACCGCGGCGATGATCACCGTAATGTAGCGCTGATCCCTATCTCCGCTCATGGCACTAATCCTGCCAGCGCAGTGCTGGCCGGCATGAAAGTGGTAGTGGTGAAAAGCGATGAAGATGGTC
>JBDTVL010000376.1:0-3625 GCA_040007215.1 Flavitalea sp. | reverse complement strand
CCGGCGCCTCTCTGGACCGTACGCAAAATGTGATGGATAGAATAGACGGACTGTTACAGGAAGTGGAAGCCATAGAAAGGCGGGGAGCGGTTACTGGCTTGAATTTCGTGGCCAATGCGAACAGCTCGGCTTATGCTATTGGATTTCTTCGTATGAAACCTCACGGAAAACGGGGAGCGGTAGATAATCTCGATGGCATTATGGGCATCGTGAATCAGAAACTGAGCGCCATCAAGGATGCCAGTATCTTCCTGTTCACCTTCCCCACCGTACAGGGATTTGGAAATACCAGCGGTTTCGAGTTCATTCTGCAGGATCGCACCGGCGGCCCCCTGGATAAACTCGGCGCTACAGCTTACGGATTTATCGGCGAACTGATGAAACGTAAAGAGATCGCCTTTGCCTTTACCACTTTTAATAACGCTAATCCGCAATACCTGCTGAATGTGAACGACGCCCGTGCAAAACAGTTAGGCGTTTCCGTTAGCGACCTGCTGCAAACCCTGCAGGGTTATTACGGCGGAAGTTTCGCTTCCGACTTTAACCGTTTTGGAAAATATTACCGCGTTATTGTGCAGGCCGATATTGCCGATCGCGCCGAGCCCTCTTCGCTGAACAATATTTTTGTAAAGAATAGTACCGGCGGCATGGTGCCAGTCAATACCCTCGTATCGCTGCAACGCGTATACGGACCGGAAACCGTTACCCGGAATAATCTTTTCAATGCCGTTGTTATTAATGGCATACCCAAACCAGGATATAGTTCCGGCGATGCCATCAAAGCGATCGATGAAGTGGCCGAACAGTATCTTCCAAGAGGTTTCGCGTATGAATTCAGCGGTATGACCCGGGAAGAAACCAGCGCAGGAACACAAACCAGCCTTATCTTCCTGCTGAGCGTAATATTTGTTTATTTCCTGTTGGCAGCACAATATGAAAGTTATATCCTGCCCTTTGCAGTCATCCTTTCCGTTCCAACAGGCATACTCGGCGTATTTATTTTTATCAACGTACTGGGTATTGAAAACAATATATATGTTCAGGTGGGATTGATCATGCTGATCGGGCTGCTGGCCAAGAATGCCATACTGATAGTGGAATATGCGGTGCAGCGAAGAAAAGCCGGAAGGCCGCTGGTAGATGCGGCGCTCGAAGCCGCCCAATTGAGATTGAGACCAATACTGATGACCTCCCTCGCATTCGTGGTGGGGCTGTTGCCGCTGACCTGGGCAACGGGCGGATCAGCGCTGGGCAACCGATCCATCGGCGCAGGCGCATTGGGTGGAATGCTTACCGGTATCGTGTTTGGCGTTTTCATTATTCCTGTGCTGTTCGTCATCTTCCAGTCGCTTCAGGAAAGATTTACAGGTAAGGGAAAAGATAAAGAAATTGCGCTTGCAGATTAATAAAAGCGCTTAATACATTGAACAACATTTTGAAATATATAACAGTTATGTTACAGCGAAAATTATTATGGCGACCGGTTATTATTGTTCTGATAGCAATAATAGCCTTCTCCTCCTGTACAACGGGAAAGCGTTACCAGCAGCCTGCGCTCGATCTTCCAAAAAGTTTTGAAGCCGCGGCCCCCGCCGATACCGTCAGTATTGCCGACCTGGAATGGAAATTCTTTTTCAGCGATACGGCCCTGCAATCATTGATTGAAAATGGTATCCGTTACAACCACGATCTGCAACTGGCTATCAACAGGCTCGATATTTCGGGCAGCCAGCTAAAACAGGCAAGGGCGCTATCGCTGCCCGAAGCTAATCTGGCGGTGTCGGGGCAATATAACAGGCCATCGAAAAATAGTTTGAGCGGTCTCAGCGCCAACTCCTTTTTAGGAAAGAACCATATCGATAATTTTCTCACAATCGTGAACCTTTCCTGGGAACTCGATATTTGGGGAAAGATCAGCCGGCAGAAGGAAGCGGCCCTGGCGCAGTATCTCCAATCAGGCGAAGCGGTAAAAGTTGTGCAAACGCAGTTGGTTGCCGATATTGCGCAGGGATATTTTAACCTGCAGAAACTGGGAAGGCAACTTGATATCGCTAAAAGAAATCTTGTACTGAGCGATACTTTTCTGATTGATACAAGGTTACTGAAAGAAGCAGGAATCGGCAATTCACTGGCCGTTCAGCAGGCCGAGGCGCAGAAGTTATCTACGCAGTTACTCATTCCCGGACTTGAACAGCAGATCACTATTCAGGAGAATGCACTGCGGTTTTTAACGGGTCAGCTTCCCGGAAAATTGGCGATTGGTATTAGCCAGGAAGATGTTTCTAAGGATTCTCTTCTTGCTCCGGGTCTTCCGGTATCGCTGATCAGCCGCAGGCCCGATGTACGAAGCAGCGAACTGGCCCTGGTGCAGGCTAATGCGCGCGTGGGTATTGCGCAGGCAAACCGTTATCCGGCATTGAATATCACCGCTGGCGGCGGTCTTGAATCGTTTAAAGCCAGTAACTGGTTTAATATTCCCAATTCCTTATTCGGACTGGCTGCAGGAACGATTACGCAACCGATCTTCAGAAGAAGAGCTTTAAAAACGCAGTTTGAAGTGGCTACGCTGGAAAGAGAACAGGCAGTGATCAGTTTCAGGCGATCTGCTTTGGTAGCCGTGGAAGAAGTGGCTAACGCGCTTTCGGCTTTTTCCAAATTAAATGAACAACGAATAATTGCTAACGCACAGGTATATGCGTTGGATACTGCCGTTCTGCAGGCGCAGCAATTATTTAAAAGCGATATGGCCACTTATCTCGAAGTGATCACAGCGCAGGGAAATGCTTTAAATGCCGAACTGAACCTTGCCGAGATCGAAAGAAGCCAGTCTGCCGCCCGTATCGAACTGTACCGGGCCCTCGGAGGCGGATGGAAATAAAAGATGCTTTCAGGGATCTATGTTCATAAAGTATAATGATTGGATCCAGGGAAGGGTTGTCAGGATAAGAATATGCCTTTTTGCACCTCCAGTTTAAATAATCAGCCAGGGTACATCATCATATAACATAAATGTATATGCGCTTTTTCAGGTAAAAGCCGGCTCAGGCTATCCATTCGTTAATTTTCCGCCAAAATTTTCCGCCGCGCTGGCTTATCTCCTCATTTTTAATGGTTAAGGACTGAACTTCGCAGCTGTATAATTGTTTATAGTCCGATCGAAGGTATTATACTTATTAAACGTCTAATCCGCATTGGAGTGGCCGGAATGAATAAAAAAATATTAATGAAACAGTGTTACCTGCTTTTGATGTTGTTGATCTCTCTTGCTGGATATACCCAGGAACCAGGCCCTGTACCGGATCTTACCGAAAATGATCCGGGTCATTTCAGGCCTGCCCGTTTGTACGGGAAAGTGATCGAAGGTAAAACAAACAAAGGCGTGGAAGCTGTTTCGGTCCAGGTACTCGTAAAAATACGCGATTCGGTAAAAAATACTTTTTCCGACAGCGTTCTGGCAGGTATGCTCACCAAACCCAATGGCGATTTCAGTTTCGCTAGTCTTCCGCTTCCTGAAACATTCAGCATTCGATTTTCCGCCGTGGGTTTTGCCGACATATTGCAGGATGTGATCCTGGAAAGAAAACTGGAGGATGGCGCCGGATTTGAAAAAGATCTCGGTAATATC
>JBDTVL010000375.1:0-3627 GCA_040007215.1 Flavitalea sp. | reverse complement strand
GAAGCCATTCTTTAGTTTGGCGCCGGGAGGCAATAACGGATTTCTATTAATAGACCGTACCTTAAGGAATACCAATTTAAAACCTGAAGAAACCCGTTCTTTTGAAGCAGGATTAGATATTGGATTACTCAGCAATAAACTGAGCGCTGAAATAACCTATTATAAAACCAATACCATTAACCAGGTATTAAGTATTCCTGTTCCGGCTCCTTCTGGTTATAACACTCGTATTATCAATGCCGGCAATATTCAGAACCAGGGAATTGAAGCGTTGCTACACGTCAAAGCTGTAGATACCAAAGAATTCAAATGGAATATCAATATCAGTTTTGGAACTAACGCCAATAAAGTGTTGAGGCTGGATACTGCTCAGAAAAAAACTTTCCTCAGTTCTCCCCAGAACCTAGGAGCCATCGTAGTGGAAGACGGCAGGAAATACGGAGAAATCTATACCGCAGGGTTCAAACGTAATAGCCTTGGAGAGATTGTGGTTAATAATGGCTTACCCATTATTGAAAATGATCCGAGTATTTATGCGGGAAATTATAATCCCGACTGGACAGGAGGTATCGCTAATCTTTTTCAATACAGGTCATGGACATTTTCTTTCCTTATAGATATCCGCAAGGGTGGAGTGATCATTTCCGGTACGCAAAATCTGATGGCGGCAAAAGGTATTTCTGAGAGAACGCTGGCTAACAGAGGAAGTGATTTTGTAATTCCTAATACAGTCAATGAAGATGGTTCTAAAAATACGGTACCTGTAAATCCACAAGCTTACTGGCAGGCGGTATCTGCCTCCGGCGGCGAACAGTTCATCTATGACGCCACTAATGCAAGGGTTCGGGAAGCATCATTGACTTATGCCATACCTACAAAATATGTTAACGCTTCTTTTGTAAAAGGAGCTTCTCTCTCTCTTATTGGAAGAAATCTTTTCTTCCTGAAAAACAATAAGGATGGTATTGATCCTGAATCTGCGCTTGGTACAGGTAATAACCAGGGAATAGAATATGCTTCTATTCCTACAACAAGAAGTTTGGGTATATATCTTAAACTCAATTTTTAATTGTAAAACTGACAACGATGAAACGACCTAACAGATATACGGCGCAGTTTCGCGATGTAACAGTGATTGGCGCGTTGCTATTAGTAACGATCCTGGCTGGGTGCACCAAGAAATTTGACGAAATAAATACCGATCCTACAACCTTAAGTTCTTTAACGGATGCCACTATTCCATTGGCTTTTGCAAAATCACAATACCAGGGTATATATGGCGATCCCGGAATCTATCAACTGGTAAGAAACCTTTTCGTGGATTACTGGAGCCAGTATTTTGCAGTGATAGATCCCAATACGCCTACCGACAGATATGTACTCCGGGCCGACTGGACATTTTATCAATGGGGTTCTTTATACAGCAATACCTGGCCCACGCTGAAACTGGTCATTGAAGCCACGGAAGGAAAAGATCTTCCTGCAAATGCCATTGCTAAAATATGGAAGGCATATATTTTTCATAGTGCAACCGATTTTTATGGGCCGATCCCTTACTCGCAGGCTGGCAACGGACAACTCAACATTGGTTACGACTCACAGGAAGATATTTATTATGATCTTTTCAGGATACTGGATACCGCTGTAACGAATTTAAAAGCGGCGGATCAGTCGAGGCCTGTTTTTGGTACCAATGACCTTATTTTTCATGGCAATGTTAGCAAATGGATAAAGCTTGGTAATACGCTAAGGCTTCGTTTAGCGCTCCGCATTTCTGGTGTGGCTCCTGAAAAAGCTAAAGAAGAAGCGGAAAAAGCTGTAGCATCGGGCGTAATGACCGATATTGAAGACGATGCCCTTATGGATGTGGGGCCTTCCTCGCCAAATGGACTTAACCTGATGTCGCCATGGGGCGGTTTCCGGATGAGCGCTTCTATGGAAAGTTTTTTCAAGGGATATGATGATCCGAGATTGACTGAATATTACAGCCCTTCTGTAGCTACAGGTGAATACAGAGGTATAAGAAATGGCTTATCAATAGCGCAAATGTCTGCAAGCCCTAAAAATGATGGCGACAACCTTTCTAATGTTGGACCAAAATATGGAGTAGATAAAGCGAATGAAAATAAACTAACGGTCATGTATGCTGCCGAAGCTTATTTCTTACGCGCCGAAGGGGCGTTGAACGGATGGAGCATGGGCGGTACAGCCCAGGAACTCTACGAACAGGGAATATCCGCTTCTATGCATCAATGGGGTATAACTGATCAGTCGGCCATTAACAATTACCTGCAAGGTTCTACTTTGCCTGTTAGTCTTGATGACTATCTGAATTCCGGACCGGTAACAAATATTCCTGTAAAATTTGGATCAACACCTGAAGAACAGCGGGAGCAGGTGCTTACCCAGAAATGGCTGGCCTTATATCCTGATGGCATAGAGGCCTGGGCTGAATTGAGGCGAACCGGATATCCCAGGCTTTATCCCGTTGCCAATACCGACAATCCCGATTTGGCGCCTGGGGAACTGATCAGCAGATTTACTTATATTGAAAGCGAATACCTCACCAATGGAACCGGCGTTCAGAATGCGCTTCCTCTTTTGGGTGGACCCGATAAGTCGAATACAAAAGTTTGGTGGAATAAATAATTAATTAATGCTGAATATAAAAGGCGCTCTACTGAAACATAGAGCGCCTTTTATATTTCATTAATACCTTATACTCTCATATGATCCGGAAGCCATTGGAGTATCGATTTTTTGATCTCATCGGGGCTAAGTTGTTTCTCTACCGCTTTTTTTACCAGTGCGGGGAACTCTTCATCCGACGCAAAACGAAGCGCGGCTATTTGTTTGAAAGAAAGTTTTGCTTCAAGCGGTTCGAAGCGCTGCTGGGTAAGCGAAAAATACCTGAACCTTATTTCCAGCCTCACCATCCTGTTCTGAAGCGTTAACGCATAATGCTGCCTCGTCATAAAAGAAAGAAAGATCAGCATCACCCATAATGCCATTATAATTGCCCATAGAAAAGTATTCTCGCCGCCATTGAAATAAGCCCTGGCGCTTACGAAAAGCAAGCCTGATGCCAGTGGATAAAAAACAAAATGATGCGCCGCATAATATCTTACGTGATTCGTGTATTGCTGTTCTGCCATATGCTGTTTCTATGATTAACTTACTAAGATGAAATAATAGCGCAGTCTAAATTAAAGATAATAATGATTTTTCCTAATGGAGGGGAAAAGGAGTCGGTTCGAGTTGAAAGCCTTTTTAAGCTCCGGGTTATAAAAGACGGGCAAATTACGTGTAGAATCGATGTCCAAATTATTTTAGCTCTTCTTCTGTTTTGATATCTCCCAAAGCCATCAGGAAAGCTGATATTATGGCCAGTATAATTCCGATGATGATGATTGGGTGAGGAATAACTCCATAAATGAACAATGAGATAATGACGGTCAGCACCGGAGCTAATGCGGTTGTCATAGGAGCTACCACAATTGCCTTTCCATAACGGAATGCATAAACGAGGAAAAGCGCGCCAATGGAATTAAGTACCTGTATAATCGCCGCGAGGTAAGGACCTTTAAATCCCCAGTTAATAGGCACGGAGAAATCGGTCATGAACCA
>JBDTVL010000374.1:0-3645 GCA_040007215.1 Flavitalea sp. | reverse complement strand
CCATAAGCAATATTTTTTACCGGGTAAGCAGTAGCCTCTGACCATATATCTTCTATCAGCCCGTCGATGACAGGAGTATTTTTTACAGATAATAACCGGTTCGTGCCAGTATTATTTCCGGCTTCTTGTTTATTGGTTAAATACAGTTTTCCATAACCACTGGTATCGGTATTCATACAGTCAAACCCGCTTTGCCAGGTTAGTTTACTTTTTTGCATAAAGCCATCATCATTGTCGCCGATACCGATATCAAATCCAATTGCTGTGTCGCTTACAGGTTTTTGAATGCCTAAAACAGACCAGGGGATTTGTATTTCCGACACGTATTTAACATCGTCTATATTCTTCCATTTAAAAATAACTCCCGGCGGCATAAATTTCTTTTTGTCGTCGCCATAGGAGAATATAAGCTGCTTATTCCATGCAAAAAACAATTCAATATCGTCCCCTTCCAGGTAATATTTCTTCATGGTATCCGGCATGTTATATAATATTTCACCTACAGCATATATTTGAATATCCTCGTCTGCAGCCAGTGCAAAGGATTGCGATAATTCCGAAAAATTTCCCATATTGGTCAATTGCACCAGCGGCCGGGCATCAACATACCTGCTGTTAATGAACGAAGGCTGGTTTGTTTTTTTCGAGACACATTGATAATGGATGGGAATACAGAAAAGTAATAGGATAACACTGGCTCTTTTCATGGCTGTTGTTTGAATTACCACCACACGATTTTATTATTTTCTATCGTAAATATTCTTTCCTGTAGCCCTTTGTCAAGATCTCTTAACCAGCACAAAGCGCCTTCCGGTATATTCCGGTAAATTAAAAATTCTTCCATAGCCTGTTGCCTGCCCAATGATATCCATTTATTATTATCCCAGTAAAACAGTTCATAATTATTTCCCTTTTCTATTTTATTATCATCCCCTACAGGATATTTCCGGTCAATAGTAATACTGGTTCTTTTGGCCGGGTTGGCTTTTATATGAGACATACTACCGTCTTTTTTAAGCACAAACGGCATACCACAGGGAGTATAATCATTTTCTTCATAAACAACTGGCAAATAAATGATCCCTCTTCCCATTCCGGTAAATGAAACGGTTTCATTTCTTACAAAAGACCATTGTACAGGCTTCCAGGTGAGATTATTGAAAACACATAAATAAGCAACCCCGAAATCTGAATACTCCGGATTTATTGAAAGCGCTATATCACTTACCGGTATATATTGTTTGGTAACATCGGAAAATCGATTTTCCCGGAACATGGGAGGTATTTCCTGTAAAGTGAACTTTTTTTCCAGGTCAGTTGGTACCGTTGCATAGGTTCTTCTGAATACTTTGGCCCTTTTAGATTTCACGGCCCCGGGTGCTGAAAACTCTATTTTATAAATACCGGGATCTGATTCAGTGCCAATAAAAGGTATTACTTTATCCTGGTATAGTAAACCATTCCAGTCATGGGCATTATTGCGGTTTGCCCAGGATGTTACATAATCATATGTTACCGGAATACCCATTGCCCTCATGGCATAGGTAGTGATCTGAATTTGTTCGGGACATCTTCCGGATCTTAATTTTAAAAGATCATCGAATGAAGGATCGAAGGGAAAATCAATTTTAGTAAAGTAAAACCATTTCTTCAGATCGTTATTAATTAACAGGCATGCTTCCAGACTGTTGTTTTTATCTTTTACAGAATCTAAAACCCATTTGTATTTTTCCCTGAAATAGCTTCGCCAGTTACCCGCTTTTTCATCTTTTACTTTATATGGCAGAATGAGCTCGCAAAACTCTTCAAATGATAAATTCCTGGCCCATGGGTATTGCCAGGCTTCAAAAGCTTCTTCAATATTCTTAATAAGAAAATCGGCGGTTATTTCGTCCAGGTCACTGACCTTTTTTAGTAACGTAGGATCGATGGTAGCTATCTTATTGGTCAGGGAATCGCCCGTATGTGATAGATCAAAGTCCTGCCCTGCAGATACTGCCGAATCAATGCTTGTAAATAATCGTTCGAACTCATCTACCGTTTTACCTTCATAATGGTATTGAGCGGGCAGGTTTTCAATTAAATAATAGGCAGCTTTAAGCTTAAGCGGGTCACTCGATTGTTTAAAATGGGCGATCACTTTTTCCAGTTCCGGCCGCTTCTTACCGGCGTGTTGCAGAACGATAGATATTTTATCAGCCGAACGGTTACAGGAGAAAGAAACAATGTAAACAGCTAAATAAAATTTTAATATATGGTTGAATCGCAGCACGAAGAATGGATTGGATAAGGTTTATTGCCGACCTTTCAAATTTAAGGATTGTACCAATCAGGCAATACAGTTCATTCAATTATTTTTTCCGTAAGTAGCTGCTTCACCAGCTTCTCCAGTTGATCCGTTTTTCGGTAGTGTCTCAGTTTGAAAATAATTGCTCCCACAGCAAGCAAAAGAGAGCGGATTCCCGTTTCTATCGGGCGTGGTGAACCCCCATTAAATTTCAATAAAAATTTCCTGTAATCATCAGGCAGCTTAATATTATTGACCTCTTCAAAATCGCTTAATTCAATTTCACCAAGCTTTCCAAATTCGTTTCTTTTTTCTATCTTATTATTTAAAATAAACGAGGTCCTTGCCCAGTTATCCGTAGTCTTCCTTCCTTTCAGCAACTGCGCAAATTCAATAATGAATATACAAAAATAGGATCGTTATGGTTAGACTCCTGTCTAACCATTAGCCCCAAAGGGGCTATCCAGTTAACTTGAAAAGTAAAGTAGCAGTAATAACATAACAGCTCCAATATTAAATACTATTGAATGCGTTGACAAAATACTTACTGGTCTGCTGCCTCGTAAAAGATGTAAGGTGGACAACTCCTTCGGAGTTGAATAATTAGCCCCTGCTATCATTAGTCTTCAAGTCAATTGTAGATATACAACAGGTTAACAATTGAGGTGCGTGTTGTCATAATAACTTAATCCTTCTTATTTAACAGAGACTAACGCTTTTAGAATTTTAGGGATGGCTGTTATTTCGCTTTTCTTATCAAGCATGTAGGTACCCCCGTCATAAGCTGCTTCCAGGTCAATTTCTGATGTTGATGATCCCATTATCATTTGGGCTTGTTCTTGTGTTAGCGTATATAAGCTTAAATTATAAATATCATGACTAATATTCATTTTGGAAGAACCGACCCATTTGCCTTGATAAATAGCTCCACCAGGTATTTTGATCTTGCAGAAAAAAGAGGACGTATCATGCCGTACGATATGCACACCGGCTTCAGGAGTAATAAACGAAATCACATAGGTGTCTGCCGAATCTTTTGTAATAATTCGTGTGCCGCGTGCCTGTAAAATAGCGAGTCCTCCAATGTCTACCACACTGACCTCATTTGTGGAAATCACTCGCTTACCACTAACAGGATGTTTTTTGTCAGAGATAATTTTTTGGGCCATTCCAGTTTTGCAAATCGCAAATAGTAATATTACAAAGACAGCATTTTTCATATTTGATTTAATAATTTGAGCTATGAAGGTGCATTTAGATTGTAAAGTTCTGATTAAACCTCAGATATCCGAAGTCTTCCAGATATCCGTAGTCTTCCTTCCTTTCAGCAACTGCGCAAATTCAATAATGAATATACA
>JBDTVL010000373.1:0-3648 GCA_040007215.1 Flavitalea sp. | reverse complement strand
GGGAAGACAAAACCCTTATGCCCATAGATTCCGGCGTTGTAGCGCCATGGATCAATTTCATGGGATCTTTCGAAGGCAAATCATTGCCCCGGGATGGCGTAGCCGTTTTCCCGAAGCCGTTTAATTCAACAGATACCGCTTCGTGGATCATCAATACAAAACCAAGTATGCAGAATGTTCGTTATCCCGGGCGGATTCCGGTTGCGCTTACCCGTGAAGGATTGCGGTTACAGTATCGCGTTATCATCCACGACGGTAGCCTGGATAGTGATACGCTGAAAAAAATGTATACAGCCTATCTGCGCCTTCCCTGAAGGCGCAGATAGGCTGTAGTATAAATATTATCTACAAACCAAAACTCAAAGGCTTCCGGGTTTTCCATTTTCCTTTAGTGAAATCGGGGAAGTCGACAGGCTTACTTTTATTAGCCACCGACATTTCAGACAATGGGAAAACAGCGCTGCTGGTAACGGAATCGTACACGTCAAAATAGGGTAGATTGTTTTCGCGCAGCGCTTTGATCAGCAAATGCCAGGTAATTGGCGTTTGAAGGCTGCCGCTGCCATGACCGCGTATAGCCGATTTTCGCGGAGCAGGGTTATAATTCTTTAGTAAAGGATGTTTATATTCTTCCAGGTATTTTGCAGCCGACTCCCATTCATCTTCTTTCGGACTCATGCCTTCCAGGTAGATCTTCGGCGTTTCAAAGGCGCTTCCCGAAAGATATACGCCTTTCGTGCCCTGCAAACGGAACAATTCCCGGGGATGAGGCGTATTAGTGTCATAATTGAGGTTGATCAGCTTACCATTCACCGTACGCAATAAGGTAATATTGCAATCGCCCTGTTTAAATTTTGTTTTAGCGGCGGCGCTGTCGGGACCATAATTCAGCGTAGCAAATTTATTAAGCATGGAGGCGGAAGAACTCATCGAAACAAGATAGTCCAGCCTGTCGCCATGATTAATATCTGTGCAGGACATAATGGTGTTCATCGGGTGATCAGGATATAGATTGCCATTACGGGTGGCATCAAATTGCAGGCGCCAGGGTTCGCGCTCAGGATCATTTTTGACCAGCCGGAGATCATGAACATAACCGCCATCAGCCTGTAATATATCTCCAAACAAACCTTTCTGCACCATATTCAGCAGGGTGAGCTCATCGGGAGATTCCAGCATCGCTTGTTCCAGACCGATAGTAGCCCACTTGCCGGTCTTTTCATAGGTCTCCACCAATTCCCATGCTTCTTCCAGCGTAATGGCAATAGGAACTTCAGATATCGCATGTTTATCGTTTCTCATAGCTGCCAGGCAGATTGGCGTATGCCATTCCCACGAAGTGGAGCAGATCACCGCGTCTAATTTTTCTTCTTCGCATAAGCGCTTGAAATCGGTTGGCCCCCGGTCGTACAATTTTGGCGTTGGCCTTCCAGATTCTTCAATCCATCTTTTTGCAGAGTATAAGCGGTCGGATTTTATTTCGCATATAGCAGGTACTTCTACTCCTTCCATTCCTAATGCCACATCAAGATGGTACGAGCCCCGTCCCCCTATTCCGATAAACCCAAGCCTGACGGGTTTATCAGGCATCGCATTATTCGACAGCGCTGATAACGGCAATCCCATTCCTGAGGCTGCAACGCCGCCCATGGCTGCGGTGGAAAATTTTAAGAATTTTCTTCTATCAAAATTATTGGTCATATGCCTTCTGTTTTACAAACTTTAAAGTATTGACTTTTACTGGTTCGCAGTGCGGCAGCCAGATATTTTTTTTGTAATCATATTAATCATAGGCTATCTCATGATCTGTTCCACACACACTAGACGTTAACTTGTGTTTTCATTAAGAAGCCTTGTATTGTATATTTGTTTCGGTTATCTGTTACTGATTACAGGATGATTATACCAGTAAAATTAATATGAACGAGAAGAATTATTACGATGTTATTGTATCGGGCATCGGCTCTATGGGTTCCGCTGCCTGCTATTATCTTTCCCGCGCCAATAGTAAAGTACTGGGGCTGGAACAGTTCGCTATTCCTCATGACAAAGGTTCGCATGCAGGCCAGACCCGTATCATACGTAAGGCCTATTATGAAGATCCAGCTTATGTTCCGTTACTGGAAAGGGCATATCATAACTGGAACCAGGTGCAGGATCAGGCGGGTCATCAACTTTATTATAAAACCGGATTGCTGTATCATGGCAAACCCGATCACCCTGTTATTAAAGGATCAAGATTATCCGCTTCGATCAACAATATCGAATTGAATGATCTTACTCCTGCTGAAGCAGCCGAAAAGTTCCCGCAATTCCATCTCCCTGCGGGTTTTATTAGTTTTCTGGAGCCTGATGCTGGTTTTATAACACCCGAAAAAGCAGTTAAAACATTTGTAGCTGAAGCAAAAAAAAATGGCGCTGAAATCAGGTCGGAAGAGAAACTGATAGAATGGAAAAAAGAATCCGGCGGCCTAAAAGTAATTACCGACAAAGCGGTTTATTTCTGCAAGAAACTGGTTATTACGGCGGGCGCCTGGACAGATAAAATTATTCCAAAACTCAGATCGGAATTATCGGTGACCCGGCAAACGCTGGCCTGGATGAAACCATCAGCAAAGGAACTTTTTGAATTAGGAACTTTTCCCTGCTGGATGATGGCCCCCGAAAATAAAGGCGGCGTATATTATGGATTCCCGATCGTGCCGGCCAACCAGTTCGATGGACCAGTGGGTTTAAAAATGGCGTATCATCATCCCGCCGGCATTACCGATCCCGACCAGGTCGACCGGAATATCAGCGCCCGGGATGAAGAAGAAATACGGGCGATCGTAAAAAATTTCTTTCCTTCTGTTGGCGCAGCGATCGCAGCTATGAAAACCTGCCTGTATACCAATACGCCCGATGAAAACTTTATCATCGATTTTCTTCCGGAGCAGGAAGATAACGTGATCGTGGCCTGCGGTTTCAGCGGTCATGGATTTAAATTCGTTTCTGTTGTGGGAGAGATATTATCAGAACTTGCTCATGAAGGAAAATCAAAACTACCCATAGATTTTTTACGATTAAGTCGTTTTAAATAAATAATGGATGCCACTTATCTCCTATAGACCCGTTTGCTTAAATATGCGGCGATCATTCACTGCCAGATAATTAAAAATTCATTCTTTTAACTTCCTTTTACTTGTTTCGCGGTACATGTTCAGGTATGAATATTAATTTGTTCAATAGCTTGCTCGCATTATCCCAAAAATGCCTGCGCAGGTATGCGGCTACCATTCTTTTATTGATCACTTCATTTTCTTTACGCGCGCAGTTTGCCGATAAAGATCATTACCGTTTGCTGATTGGCGGGTATACGAAGGCAGGTAAAAGCGATGGCATTTATGTATATGATTTTAATGTTAAAGATGGGTCGTTCAGTTTTGTATCGCAGGTTCGGGGAATAGTAAATCCATCTTATTTAACCGTAACCAGGGACGGGAAAAAAGTGTATGCCGTTAATGAGGCGGGAAAAGGAAAGCAGCGTATCTGCGCCTTTAATTTTAATGCGGTACAGGGTTCCCTGGAACTGGTGAACAGCGTTTCATCGGGCGGCAGCGGACCCAACGGCACCGTCTTCTCGCTTGTCGCACGCGACACCAGCATCTA
>JBDTVL010000372.1:0-3652 GCA_040007215.1 Flavitalea sp. | reverse complement strand
AAAGAATAGCCTCCAAAACTTTCGATCTGTCTCCATACCTCAGCAGTAATTTCTTCGGGGTAGCCGTATTCTTTACAGTTATTAAAAAACCTGTCTCGAATTGCGATGAACTCATTCTTCGAACGGTATTTGCCGCTCATCGCTCTTCTTAATATATCTGCCTCCCCCATATCGAGTCCGGCGAAATGATGCGCCACTTTGATCACATCTTCCTGGTACACCATCACCCCATAGGTTTCTTCGAGCAGTTCCTTCATTTTGGGATGCAGGTAAGTGAAATCATCAGGATGATGATACCGGTATATATACTGCCTCATCATCCCGCTTTGCGCAACGCCGGGTCGTATGATGGAACTCGCTGCCACCAGCGTCAGGTAGTCGTCGCATTCGAGTTTCATCAGTAACTGCCGCATGGCAGGACTCTCAATATAAAAGCAGCCTATCGTATCGGCCTGCCGTATCCTGGCGGCGATCTGTTTGTCTTTTTTAAATTTCTCTACTTCGCGGATATCAATATTTTTATTGCGGTTCTTTTTTACCAGGTCGATGGTTTCCCGGATATGTCCCAGGCCGCGCTGGCTCAGGATATCCAGTTTGTACAACCCGATCTTCTCGGCTACATGCATATCTATCTGCGAGGTACAGAAACCTTTTGGCGGTAATTCGGTTGCAGTAAACTGGTAGATGGGTTCATCGCTGATCAGCATTCCCCCGGCATGTATGCTGAGGTGATTGGGAAAATTTTTGATGATGTTGCTGTATGTCTGGATCTCTCTGCGGATGCTGTCTTCTTTCATATTGCCGCCTTCTAACTGGTCGATCTCTTCTTTAGGCAGACCGAATACTTTGCCCAGTTCGCGCAGTACAGCCCTCTGCTGAAAGGTAACATAAGAACCCAGCAGGCATACATGTTCGCTGCCGTAGCGCTTGAATATATAATCGATGATCTCATCGCGGTCTTTCCAACTGAAATCGATATCAAAATCGGGAGGGACGGAACGATGGGGATTAAGGAACCGTTCAAAATACAGGTCCAGCTCCAGCGGGTCCACATCGGTGATCTCGAGGCAGTAAGCCACTATGGAATTGGCGCCGCTGCCGCGGCCAACATAATAAAATTCACGGTTCTTCGCATAACGTATGATATCGCAGGTGATCAGGAAGTAAGCGGTGAACCCGGAATTCCTGATGATATTTAATTCTTTATTCACCCGTTCCAGCGCTGTTTTATTTTTGGCTCCATACCGTTTACGCATACCTTCCAGGGCAAATTTTTCCAGTAACACCAGGTCGTCGGAAATAGAAGAGGAGTAGTTTTTTTTTGTTTTATCGCTTTTAAAATCCAGTTCCACCGAACAGCTATCCATCAGCTTCATCGTATCCATGATGATGCCGGGATATTGCCGGAACCTTTCCAGCAGGCGCGAAGGAGCGATGAACTGTTCATGCATGCCTGCGATATCTCCCGGCTGCAATTGGGTATGCAGAATGTTTTTGTCAATGGCCCGGAGCATGCGGTGCACGTTATAATTTATCCTGTCTTTGAAGGTAACAGGTTGCCGCACCACAAACTTTCCCGGAAATGCATTTACGTTCACGCCGAAAAGTTTATTCACTTCGGTGGCCTGTACGCCGATCATCTCCTGCGGAAGCAGCTGCGCGGCATCATATAACCCTAATGGATAAATGATAAAAACATCTTCGCCCGGAGAGGGTCGTTCGGGGAAGGGTATTTTTTGCTGGAGATGAGTGGAAAGGAACCTGTTGATCTGCATCAGTCCCTTATGATTGCGTGCAAGCAGGATGTAAAGAAACCGGTTATCGTTCCTAATCTCTGCGCCGGCTATGGGTTTGATGCCCGCAGTTTTGCAGTAGTCTGCAAAATCCCACAGGTCGCAGGTATTGTTGATATTGGTGAGGGCCAGTGAGCTGAGCCCATGATTAACCGCTTCTGCCACCAGGTCGGCCGTTTTAAAGGTTCCATAGCGAAAGCTGAAAAAAGTTTTGCAGTTCAGGTACATCTTTGAAGTATTAGCTTTTACTATTCAGTCGCAGGGGCATTTTCTGTTTCAGCGCGGGCTGGTTGCCGATGCCGCCGAAAAGGGCGCCGCCGGCCCGGATCAGTTTTTCTTCGCCATACCGGTGTTTGATGCGATCAATGGCCTGGTACAGGCTGATGCTCTGCTGTGTATCATCAAATAAACTGATCTGGTGGTTGCCGGGAACAAGATGACTGAAGCGTACGCCGATAAGCCGCACCAGCAAACGTCGGTCGTATAATTTATCGAACAGCCCGCTGATCTTTTCCTGTAGCAGATGATCGGATGAGGTATAGCTGATCATGGCCTGCCGGGTAACGGTTTGGAAATCGCTGTACCGGATCTTTACCGTGATGCAGCCGGTGAGTTTATTATTATCTCTCAGTTCAAAAGCGATCTTTTCTGTCATACGGATGAGTTCGCGTTTCAGGAAAGCAATATCAATGGTATCGGTTTCGAAAGTGTTTTCTGTGCCTATGCTTTTTTGTTCATGGTAGGGAACGATGGGGGTTTCATCTATGCCATTAGCTCTCCGCCACAGTTCAATACCATTCCTGCCCATCAGGTTCATCATCATTTCCAGCGGTATCTGGCTCAGGATACAGATCGTTTCCACGCCCATGGTGCGCAGCAGTTCGCTGGTCTGTTTGCCCACCATCGGAAGTTTTTCTATCGGCAGCGGGGCCAGGAAAGATTTCTCATTCCCCCGCGCTATTTCCAGCCGTCCGTTAGGTTTAGCTTCGTCGGTGGCTACCTTACTGATCAGTTTATTGGAGGCCAGCCCGTAGGAAATGTTCAGCCCGCTTTCTTTAGTGATCCTGGTGCGGAGTTCGGAAGTGTATTGAGAGCAGCCGAAGAATTTATCCATCCCCGTCATATCGATATAAAATTCATCGATACTCGATTTCTCGAATAAGGGTACCTGCGAGGAGATAATATCGGTTACTACACGGGAATAGCTGGAATAACTTTCCATATCGCCGCGGATGATCATCACTTCCGGGCATAGTCTCCGGGCCAGCTTTACGGGCATCGCGCTTCGGATGCCGAATTTCCTGGCCTCATAACTACAGCAGGCTACCACGCCCCGGTCGCTATGCCCCCCTACAATAAGGGGCTTGCCTTGAAGAGCGGAGTTCTTATGGCATTCAACGCTTACAAAAAAGGCGTCGAGGTCAAAATGCGCTATTATTCTATTGCCTCCATTAGTGATCATACCAGCGGGTGAGGACCGCAAAATACTAAATATATTAGTAATGTCCGCTAAAGGGTTTAACTATTCTTTTCGTCGATTCAGCTAATTTGGCACAAGGCTTGCAAGTTTCTGATTCCCTGCATCCTATGTAAAATGAGCCTGTCCGTGGGCCATACGGCTAAAACTTGGCTCTTCGCATGATTTTTTTTCGTAAACTGCATCAGGTGCTGAGGGGTAGAACTGCTAATCATTAAAATACTTGTCAATGATTTTCATGAAAATACTATCGGAGGGTTCCAGGCGCATCATGGTTTCACTGGTCTGCGCGGCTGTACTGATCCTTCATTCTTCCTTTTTTTCCTTTTCCGGCGCCACTGCAACGGCTACGTTCGAGATCAAAGTCCATGGAGTCGTGGTC
>JBDTVL010000371.1:0-3656 GCA_040007215.1 Flavitalea sp. | reverse complement strand
CTTGTCGGTTCTGCTATAGCTTGAAATACATCTCGTCTTAAATTCATTGCGTAGCTATTTGACTACGAATATATATGTAGTTATTTAACTACCCAAATATTTATGTCGTTTTTGAATGAATAATATCTGTTAAATGGTATTATGAGGCATAATGTCGATACCGACTAACCTTATTTTGAGATGCCATTGAAGGCTATACTACATTGTATGCCGACAAATCAAGTTCCATTCTTATATCCACCCTGTTGTATTTAGAAACGAAATCTGGCGTTTCTTTAAATCCAAGTTGGCTATAGATGTTCAGCGCTGATCCAAGGCGCTTATTGCTTTCAAGCACAAGGATTCCGGCTCCTGCGATTTTTGCATGTTCAATGGCTGTTCTGCATAAAATGGAGCCAATTTTCTGACCCTGCGCCAGTGGACTGACGCACATTTTGCAAAGTTCGAATGCTGTATCTGAGTGACGCGCAAGCGCTACGGTACCTACCGGCGTTTCGTCCAGCAAGGCGATAAATATATATCCGCCGTGCTGAAGAATATATTTTTCCGGATCATTCAACTGTCGACTATCTTCTTCTTCTATAGTAAAGTATTGATTGATCCATTGTTCGTTTAAGGTTTTAAAGGACTCTTTGTGCTTAGGAGAATATGGTACAATTACAACTTCATTGTTTAGTGGCATGGTAAGCAAATTAGAAGTATGAAAATAATACAATAATAAAGAAGGAAGGCAACCTATTCTTCTCCGGAGTTTACCTGTACTCTGTAAGTATTGCTACCGTAAAAAATTATTTTATCGCACTGCCATAGGGTTGTCAGTACCCATTATTTTCTTTGTTTATCACCTAAAATAATTAAACAATGGAAAACAATGTAGTCGAACAACAGGCGGGCCCTCTGGTTTCAGGGGTGTTCACGCCAGAAAGCTTACTCAGTCATTGGCAGGGGCATCGCGGTTTGACAAGAAGGGTCATAGAGGCCTTTCCGGAAAACAAATTATTTGATTATTCGATTGGCGGGATGCGTCCCTTTGCGGAAATGGCCAAAGAGATGATGGGCATGGGCGATGCGGGCGTGCGGGGTATTGTTACCGGCGACTGGTCATTCTCTCCGGAACTGGATTATAAGACCGGAAAATCTGCGATAACAACAAAAGAAGAACTGTTGCGGTTATGGGATAAGGTGAGTAAGGAGATCAATACCTGGTGGCCCCTTATCCCGGCTCCGCGTTTCCATGAAACCATTAAGGCCTTTGGTCAGTGGGAAGGGGAAGCCATAGGAATTATTCTATACTGGATCGACAATGAGATTCATCATAGGGGGCAGGGGTATGTCTATCTGCGCTCGCTTGGTATAGAACCGCCGGCTTTCTGGAACCGCGGTGAGTTTGAAGAAAAATAATAATGAAAAGAGACTGACGCTGGAATACGTCAGTCTCTTTTTTCTGAAGCCATTGCTGGAGATAGCTATTTTAATTTTGCCCCTTTATTTCTTATATCAATGGCTTCTTGCTTCGCAGGTAAGCTGTTTTTGCGACGATCATAAACGGGTTGCAGAACAGAGTGGAATCAACTTTGCGCGCGCTAAAGAGGGTTTTATGAAATTGGATCAGTTTGTTCAGGCCACGCCACGCTCAAAGATCAGATAACGCCTCATGAATCTATCGATAAGGTGGAGTTTGCAAAACAATATCATGCGAATACATTATTCTGGGATGAAGCGTTTGCATTCCTGAAGAACACTGATCTTGCCGCCATCAAACCGGGTAAATATTCCATAGATGGCGATAATGTTTCTGTCACTGTTTATGAAGGGCCTTCGAGGCTCCCGGATACCACTCAATGGGAATTACACCGGAAATTTGAAGACATTCATTATATTTTCACTGGGAAAGAGCAGATCGGGATTGCCCCAGACTCTTCAGCAACGTTGATTAAGGATTACGACACCTCCCGGGATATCGCTTATTACAAGGCGAAGGGAAAATTTTATTCCATTCCGGCAGGTACTTTTTTTATTGTATTTACGCATGATGTTCACCAGCCAGGACTTAAAGTTTAAGGTTCCGAACCAATAAAGCGCATAGTGATAAAGGTTAGGAAAGATTAATGAATTTTTCATGCGCCACTCTAAAATAAACATATCATGGCTACTTATTTAAAATATGGAAAAAGCAAGACGCAGATACAGGAAGATGATCTGAAGGTTAAGGAAACGGTTGCCGGTATTATTGCAGATATTGAAAGGAATGGCGATACCGCCGTAAAGAAATACGCTGAGCAGTTTGATAAATGGACGCCGGATTCATTCCGGTTAACACAGCGGCAGATTGATGAAATTATCTCCACTGTTCCTCCCCAGGTGATCACGGATATCCGGTTTGCCCAAACTCAGATCAGAAACTTTGCCAGAAAACAGAAAGAAGCTATAGTAGATATCGAGGTGGAAACCCTGCCCGGCGTTATTTTAGGGCATAAGAATATTCCGGTGAATAGCGCTGGCTGCTATATTCCGGGAGGGCGTTACCCCATGATCGCATCGGCGCATATGAGTATTATTACCGCAAAAGTTGCGGGCGTAAAAAGAGTGATTGGTTGCACACCGCCTATAAAAGGCGAGGTTCCGGCAGCCACCATCGCCGCCATGCACCTGGCTGGGGCAGATGAAATTTATCTGCTGGGAGGCGTTCAGGCTATGGTTGCTATGGCTATAGGAACAGAAACGATAGAAGCGGTGGATATGATTGCCGGTCCTGGTAACGCCTATGTAGCCGAAGCCAAGAGACAATTGTATGGAAGAGTAGGGATAGATCTTTTTGCAGGTCCAACAGAGATACTGGTCATTGCCGATGAAACTGCGGATGCTGAAATGGTGGCCTGCGATATACTTGGCCAGGCTGAACATGGTCCTACATCGCCGGGAGCGTTGATCACCACCTCAGAAAAGCTTGCAAAAGAAACATTGGTAGAAATTGAAAGGCAATTGAAAGTGTTGGCTACAGCCGATCTTGCTCGTGTAGCCTGGCAGGATAATGGTTTCATTATGCTGGTGGCCGATGAGGCCGAAGCGCTGGCGGAAGCAGATAAACTGGCCTATGAACATGTGGAGGTTCTTACAAAGAACCCGGATTATTTTCTCCATAATATGACCAATTACGGCGCCCTGTTTTTAGGCCCGGAAACAAATGTCGCCTATGGCGATAAGGTTATTGGCACCAATCATATTTTACCTACAAATAAAGCGGCGAAGTACACAGGCGGACTCTGGGTGGGAAAGTATATTAAAACCTGCACCTATCAGCGATGCACAAAGGAAGGAAGTGTAATGATAGGAGAATATGCTATGCGGCTTTGTGAAATTGAAGGATTTATGGGCCATAAAGAACAGGCTGCATTGAGAGTAAGACGTTATGGTCATGTTGACCAGGAAAAATAGATGCTGCGTATATGCGTAGACGATAAATATTGATGACCGGAAATGAAAAGGGCCTGGCTGTAATGGATTTGCCTGCATAGCTAAGCGGATACCATGGATCGTATTTCATAGCTTCGGTCATAAATTGAAAATATGGATATCCTGATCATTCTTTTTGCATTAGCGCTGCTGATATTCATGGCCTACAACGCGAGTATTGCCGAGCAGTTCGAGGTCATCCA
>JBDTVL010000370.1:0-3689 GCA_040007215.1 Flavitalea sp. | reverse complement strand
AATAAAACTGCCTGTTGCTCTTGTTCTTTCAATACCAGACTTATAAAAGACATAGTTTGATGCATCGTCAAATCTTACCTCAGGAATTATGGTCAGGTTATCAATTTTGAAATTGGCGGAAAGCGTCGGCGCGAATACGCTTTTTAATCCAATGTATTCATCTTTGTCGTTAATGTATTCATTTCTCAATGTTATTCCAAACCAGCTTACAGGGTCCAGGTTCAGGTATACGGCAGCTCCCCACCAGCTTGCTTTATTAAATATGCCATTGCTATCCGGATCAATTTTTAACGATTGGAATGTGCCATTAAAACCTACGCTGAACGTTGAATTGATGGTATAAGTGGCCACTACATCTCCAAGCGCCACTTTCTTAAAATCATTTTGTTTTCCTCCCACAAAATTTAGAAATAATTTCAACTTGTCATCTTTTGATTCAGTGGAATATTGTCCTATAAATGATTTTGGCATTCCGGGCGCTGTTCTGTAATCAGTGGGGTTGGAAATACCTACCATAATAGCATTTTTTCCGCCCAGGCTAATATCTGCTTTTACGCCAGTATGCGTAAATGGTCCGTTAGTAAACATGTAACTCATACTGTAGTTTCGGTTGAGATAAGCGTCAACCATCTCATAACCCACATGAGTAGCCCATGAGCCAATGGTAAATTTAATTTTTGAAGATGGCGCATAGGATATAAATGCCTGTTTTACCGCCAGCCTTGTATTAGCGTCATTGTACGCAAATTCTTCTGATCTGGCGCCAAATCCCAAATCAACTGTCGCGCTTACTTTTCCAAAGCTATGGTCTGCCTTTAAGCTGGCCATTCCTAACTCAAAAGAGTTACTGGATCGCGTAAAGCTTGTTGAGCTGTTATACGACAGTGATTTTGGATTGTTGAAATTATACCTGTAATAGGCATCTATATTTCCTGTAATGGTTACCAGAGGCGATGTTTTTTTTGTTGAATCTTTTATCTGTGCTATTGTATGCATGCTCATTAGTAGTGCAAATATTGCTAAAACCTGTTTCATCTCTTTAAGTTTTATCTATTGTTCCTGTTATTTCAAATTGTCTAAGGATATATTCAGTTTAAGTACATTTATTTTTTCTGTGCCTAACATTACCAGCAAAGGCTTTTCTGTGTTGGCCTGTATTATTTGTTGAATGCTTGTTGCAGGGATACCTCTTATGGCCGCAATGCGTTTCACCTGCACATTAGCTGCCTGGAGTGAAATATTCGGATCAAGTCCGGCGCCGCTTGCCGTGACCAGATCGGAAGGAATTTCCGATTTCTGAACGCCTGGATTATGCGCCAGGAAGCTGTCGATCCTGCCCTGTACTTCGGCTAAATAATCAGGGTTTGATGGTCCCTTATTGCTACCGCCGGCGCCTGCGGCATTATAGGCCACGGCTGAGGGTCGGGAAGAAAAGTATTTATCATTGGAAAAGTTCTGGGCAATATTGGCATAATAGGTTTTACCCTTTAGAGTAATGGTTTCGCCATTGCCTTTATCCGGCGCTAATTGGGCAATGCCCCAGATAGCGGATGGATAAATGACCATAAAGAAAAATGCGCAAAACAGCGTAAGTCGTATGGCAGGGAAAATGTGTTGTTTCATAAAAAAATATTTAAAAGACTGATAATAGGATTACAGAAAATTGGCAATAAGCAGGTCGATCAGTTTTATACCTATAAATGGAACGATCACCCCACCTAATCCATAAATGACCAGGTTTCTACGGAGCAATGCCGATGCCCCTATTGGTTTATACGCGACGCCTTTTAAGGCCAGGGGTATTAATGCAGGAATAATGATGGCATTAAAAATTACTGCCGATAAAATAGCGCTCTGGGGACTATGCAGATGCATGATATTGAGCGCCTGCATGGCGGGTATGGCCACAATGAATAAGGCTGGTATGATAGCAAAGAATTTTGCCACATCGTTGGCTATACTAAAAGTGGTAAGCGTACCCCTGGTCATTAGTAATTGTTTGCCTATCTCCACTATTTCAATCAGCTTGGTTGGGTCATTATCCAGATCCACCATATTGCCCGCTTCCTTAGCGGCTTGCGTGCCGCTGTTCATGGCAACGGCCACATCGGCCTGAGCCAGGGCCGGCGCATCATTGGTTCCATCGCCCATCATTGCTACAAGTCTTCCTTCACTTTGTTCCTTTTTAATGTAGTTCATTTTATCCTCGGGTTTTGCTTCGGCGATAAAATCATCCACGCCGGCTTTTTCCGCAATGAATTTTGCTGTCAATGGATTATCGCCTGTTACCATCACTGTTTTGATACCCATTTTACGTAACCGTTCAAAACGTTCCTGTATACCGGGTTTGATGATGTCCTGTAATTCAATAACGCCCATCACTTTTCCATTTTCACTAACGACCAGCGGAGTGCCGCCATTGCTGGATATGATCTTTACTTTATCATCGGTTTCTGCCGGGAATTTATTTCCTGCTTTTTCGCTCAGGTTCCTGATGGCATCCGCTGCGCCTTTTCTGATGCTTGTGCTACCCATTTCAATGCCTGAGCTCCTGGTTTCAGCGGTAAATTTTATGAACCTTGTGCCATGGACATCATTAAAGGAGAGGAGCGTAGTGTCTCCTTTCTGTTTCGCCAGTTCAATAATTGATTTTCCTTCCGGAGTTTCATCTGCTGCGGAACTTAATACCGAAGCTTTAATAAACTGCTTTTCATCTATGCCGTTTGCAGGATAAAAGTTGGTTGCCTTTCTGTTCCCGATTGTAATAGTGCCGGTTTTATCCAGCAGCAAAACATCAATATCGCCCGCTGTTTCCACAGCTTTTCCGCTTTTTGTAATGACGTTTGCTCTCAGCGCCCTGTCCATTCCCGCGATGCCAATAGCAGATAATAGCCCGCCGATAGTAGTTGGAATTAAACAAACAAACAACGAGATAAAAGCGGCGATAGTAATTGGCGTATTGGCATAATCGCCAAATGGTTTTAGCGTAACGGTTACAATAATAAATACCAGCGTAAACCCTGCCAGTAAAATGGTCAAGGCAATTTCATTAGGTGTTTTCTGACGGCTTGCGCCTTCTACCAGGGCAATCATTTTATCTAAAAAGCTTTCGCCCGGTTCAGTGGTTACTTTCACCTTAATACTATCGCTTAACACTTTGGTACCGCCGGTGACAGATGATTTGTCGCCACCCGCTTCCCTGATCACCGGGGCGCTTTCACCGGTAATGGCGCTTTCGTCAATAGTGGCAAGACCCTGAATTATTTCTCCATCGGTGGGAATGGTATCGCCTTCTTCACAAAGAAATACATCGCCTTTCTGTAATTGTGAGGAAGAAACAATTTTCACTTCATTCACATATATTTCACCGATTGGCTGGATGAGCTTGGCCGGCGTTTCTTCCCGGGTTTTCCTGAGACTATCAGCCTGTACCTTACCCCTAGCTTCTGCAATGGCTTCTGCGAAGTTGGCAAACAATAAAGTGATGAATAATACTGCGGTGATGGTTATATTATAAGCTATGCTTCCCTGGCTCTTCTCGCCGGTTGCTATCCATACGCATACTGCGGCCATGACTAAAGCGCCTATCCATACGGTGAACATCACCGGATTGCGAAACATGGTTTTAGGATTAAGTTTTATAAAGGAAGCTTTAAGCGCTTCTTTGATCAGGCCGCTTTCAAATAACC
>JBDTVL010000369.1:0-3694 GCA_040007215.1 Flavitalea sp. | reverse complement strand
GGGCGGCGGGAAAACCGGAATTTGAAAATATTTTCCGCGATATCGCAAAAGCATACGACGATTGGCGACCATATGCCAGACACCAGGTATATATAAATGAAGGTATTTTTGGCTCTCCATTACTGGCCCTGGCCGGTAGTTTGCAACAGGTGGAAAATGCGATTGTAAAAAGCGGGAAGTCGGAAGATATCCGAAAATCTGTTGAAGCCGCCAATAAAGCAAGAGCTGCTTTTATAGAATCAGAAAATATTCCATCCGATAAAAAGATCGTTGCCGCCGTATTGCAGATGTTCTATACAGATATTGACAAGAACCAGCATCCCATTGGTTTTTATGAATCTTTTAAAGGAAGTTCCGGCGATCCGAAAGATCCCGCCTCCTATAAAAAATTTGCAGATCAGCTGTTCGGCGCCACTTTCCTTCTTGACAGCATTAAATGGAATGCTTTTGTTAAGAACCCCGATGCACTTGTGTTACAGGCCGACCCGGCTTATGTTACCGCCAGCGCTTTCATCAAAAATTTCCAGGGTAAGTATCTTCCCTTGTTGCAACAATTTAATATAAAGAATAATGATGCAGGACGATTATACCTGAAAGGCATCATGAAAATGGATTCGGCGAAAGCTAAGAAAATGTATCCCGATGCCACCTTCACTATGCGTGTAAGTTTTGGGAACGTAAAAAGCTACCAGCCGCGCGACG
The DNA here is from genome assembly GCA_040007215.1 of Flavitalea sp. Taxonomy (GTDB): domain Bacteria; phylum Bacteroidota; class Bacteroidia; order Chitinophagales; family Chitinophagaceae; genus Flavitalea. Next base: position 2,992 of record JBDTVL010000369.1, on the reverse strand, counting down.
CCGTTAAGTATGATTATGTAACCACTATGAAGGGCGCGCTCGAAAAATATATTCCCGGCGATTATGAATTCGATATGCCTGAACGGGTAAGGGAGCTGGCCGCTAAAAAAGATTTCGGTCAGTATATCGATAAACAACGTAATGACCTGGTGATAGATTTTATCACCACCAATGATATCACGGGCGGCAATTCCGGCTCGCCGGTTATTGACGGAAGCGGCAACCTGATAGGACTGGCATTCGATGGAAATTACGAAGCGTTAAGCCATAAGATCGCTTTTGACAAAGACCTTAACCGCACCATCTGCGTGGATGTCCGCTATGTGCTCTGGTGCATTGATAAAGTAGGCGGCGCTACGAACCTGATCAAAGAATTGAAGCTGGTGAAAATGTAAAATAAACTGCGTTTACCTGATCTGCCCGCGGATAATACCTCCGGGATGATTAACGGAATGAGCGTTTACATATACTGCATCATTTTTTATAGTGAGGTATTGCTCATCGGTGAGTGTAGCCGTTCTTCCAATACCGAAATCTGTTACGCTTCCTGCAAGCCCGATCAGTACAGGTCCATTAACGCCTGTGGCGCCGGTATGTATATGCCCTGCAGTCAACGCATCGTCGGATTCCAGGTTAGCAACAGAAAGTTTTGAATAAAGTGTTTTATCGGAGGTCATTCTTATTAAAGCGGTACCGGTAGCCGTTGTGGTAACCGGATCCTTTTCTGCATCGCCGGTCAGGGCAACGTCCAAAGCGAAATCAATAGTTTTATTAAGCTGTCCCCTGATCAGCCCGCCTGGGAAAAGCGTAGTATGCAGGTTGATATATACTTCATTATTCATGATCGAATCGGCCAGCGACTGGCGGTCAACAGGAACATTGCCGGTAGCCATTCCGCTGGTGAACGATGGACTAAGATTCAATATTACGGGTCCATTGGTTATAGCGTCGCCTGCATGCAGATGGCCGGCTGTAAAGGCATCGCCGGAGGCGAAATTGCTGATCATGATATGATAGCTCAGGGTATTGTCTGAAAGCAATTGCAGTTCTGCCGATCCTGTTTCAGTTCTTCCTGCAGGGGAAGGATTTTCGAAGCTAACATTCATAGGAACGGTCCAGTCTTTTAATACGGTCGGTGTAGCTGGTTTGTTATCATCCTTACTACATGACGCTAAAGAAGCGAAGGCCAGGAACAACATGCCCCTTAACCAACCCTGGGTTGCTGATTTCATAAAATGTTTATTTAATGCTTTAAATAATACGCTACAATGGAAGTACGCGTAAAGGAGGGTAGTGGTTTCCTTAGGAAATAATTAGTTTTTATCCTTCCATTTCCATAAATGCAGGCAGGCATAGGTTCGGTAGGGCGACCATTTGGAAGAGATCTTCATCATTTTTTCACGTAATGCTTTTTTATCGCTGGTATCCAGTTTGTATATTCCGATCATGGCCGACTGTATTCCGAAATCATCGGGGGCGAAAACATCTTCACGCCCCAGTGTTAACATGAGTAACATTTCAATGGTCCATCTTCCCACTCCTTTGATCGGAAGAAGGTATTCGATCACTTCTTCATTGCCCAGTTTGGACAGCATTTTTGCGTCCATGCCTTTATCGATAGCAAATTGCGCAACATTCTTTACATATAATGTTTTAGCATTGGAAAGGCCTATAGCGCGCAACTGTTCGGTGGGAGTATCAACGATTTGCTGAGGAGTAGGTTCCGTTTTTCCATATAATTCCAGGAAACGTTTGAAGATCACCGCCGCTACTTTGGTAGAAAGCTGCTGGCTCATGATGGAGGCGCAGAGTCGAAGCGGTATATTTTTTCTTTTCTTCAGCGCCATCTCTTCGTGCGCGGCCAATAGTTTTCTGAGTTTTTTATCGCCGGAGAGATGGGTAATATACGGATGCATAGGATCAGCTTATGCTGTAAGTTATATTGCCGTCTTTATCATCTTTCAGCGCTATGCCCAGCGATTGTAACTGGTTGCGTATTTTGTCGGAGGTAGCATAATCTTTCTTGGTCCTGGCTTCTTTCCGCAGCTCTATCAGCAGCGTTAGCACTCCGTCAAGTTTACTTTCTTCCTGATCATACTCCTGGTGCAGGCCCAGGATATTTTCCATGTATGCGCTGAAGTACTGTTTCATCAGTTCAATGGTAGAAGAGCTGAGCACATTGGCGGCAAGATGTTTGTCCTGTATGGAATTGATCACCGGCGTTAGTTCGAACATATTAGCCAGCACCTTTGCCGTATTAAAATCATCGTTCATGAAATCATCGAACTGGTGAAGCATTTTGATCACTTTTCCATCCAGTTCCATATCTGAAGCTTCGGTTGCGTCAGGAAGATCGAATTTCATCAGCAGCTCGTAGGCTTCGCATAATCTTTTTAGTCCTTTTTCAGCAGCCTGGAGTGCGTCATTACCAAAATCCAGGGTGCTCCGGTAATGGGTTTGCAGGATGAAAAAGCGAATGGTCATTGGACTATACGCTTTTTGCAACAGCGGATGATCGCCGCTGAACATTTCGGTGAGCCTGATCTGGTTATTATAGCTCTTTCCCATTTTCCGCCCGTTGATGGTGATCATGTTATTATGCAGCCAGTAACGGGCGGGAATATGTTTATTGCAGACATAGCTCTGGGCGATTTCACTTTCATGATGCGGGAACTGCAGGTCCATTCCGCCGCCATGGATATCGAACTGGTCGCCGAGATATTTGGCGCTCATAGCCGAGCATTCGATATGCCATCCTGGAAAACCCTCGCCCCATGGGCTTTTCCAGCGCATGATATGCTTGGGAGGAGCCGATTTCCATAATGCGAAATCCTGCTTGTTACGTTTCTCTTCCTGTCCTTCGAGGCTCCTGGTGGTTTCCAGCAGCTCATCCAGGTTGCGGCCGCTCAGTTTGCCATAAGGATGGGTATCCGCATATTTCAATACATCGAAATATACCGAGCCATTCACTTCATAAGCGTATCCTTCCTGT
>JBDTVL010000368.1:0-3706 GCA_040007215.1 Flavitalea sp. | reverse complement strand
AGCGGGGGTAATTATTGGAACACCTGACAGGAATTTTCACGCTCAGGCATAAAAAAAGTTAATCCGTTGTACGAATTAACTTTTAATTTTTTTCACCGCTGCGAATTTTTTATAGCAGTAAAGGCCAGGCCTTTAGACATCCGTAATTACATCGAAACCTTTAAAGCTACCCACGATAGCAAGACCTGTAATTTTAGAGGCCACCTCTTTATTTTTTATTTTTTCGCTGATCTGGTTAAGGGTAGAGCCAGATCCAACAGCATCGTCGATAAGTATAAGATGTTTAAATTTTCGTTGGTCAGTAATCGCGAATGTATTTTCCGCATTGCGTATTCGTTCGTCCAGTTTGGCCAGCGACTTTTGCGGAACAGGAATAATACCGCTGAGCTTTTTAATGTCAATCACAGGAAGTGATATTTTTAGACTGTTTTGAATATATTTCATAATCTGCACTTCACGCCGAATAGTTGGAGGAACAAATCCAACTGCATCCGCTTTGTGCATTTTGATGAATTCTTTTATCCTGGGACCTATTTCTTTCATCATAATAGACATCAGGAATTTATTCTGTCCCTGTTTTGCATAATGAAGGAGCGTACCCAAACGCGTTTTCCCAAATCTTTCAATGGCATAAAAGTCCAGGTAATACAATTCATCAAGCCATATATTCTCATATCCTTTTGTATTCTTCAACTTTTCCATCCCGTTTATAAAACCATGCTTGTCGTAATAGGACTCGTATTTTAGTTTTGTTGTTGTAAACTCGGCAAGTGTTTTTAAGATAGGTAGATTTCTTTGTTTGCACCAACGTTCGAATGCTTCAAATCCTTCCAATGGTGAACCAGTCTCTGTGACTGCCAGAAAATTTTTGTCCAGAAAATCACTCGTTGATGGAGAGATTTCCAATTCTGAACTTTGAGGATGGACACTTTTTCCATCTAAAAAGCGATAAACGGTTTTTGGGGCTCTTCCAAGCTTTTCAATAAGTTTTTCGTCCAGCAATTGCTTGACAGCTATATGTATCATCTGCTTGGAAGCATTCAAATCATCTGTCATTTCCTTAATACTCAACTCATTATGAGCCTTAAAGAGGTTAAGTATGTTTTCTTTGGTAGTCATTATTTACACTTTACTATTTACTGTCAATAGTAAAGCGTAAACTTAGCTATAATTATTGATACTTTACTATTGATAGTAAAGTGTAAACAAAGCAACTTCTAATGAGAAAAAAAAGCGGAAAAGCTTGGCGCTTTTCCGCTTAATCTGTGGAGAGTATCGGGGTCGAACCGACGACCTCTTGCATGCCATGCAAGCGCTCTAGCCAACTGAGCTAACCCCCCATTTTTTCGCAGGAATGCAAATATATAGCCCAAGCGCTTAATATTCATTATTTATTCACCCCAGATCTCATCTTCCCCTTTCAACCATCTTTTCACCAGCGCGGTAGTTACCGATTTCGGACGCTCGATAGGCAATGCCAACGCCCTGTCCCAGATAAGGCTGGCCAGCACGCCCAGTGAACGGCTCACGCCAAACAGCACCGTATAGAATTCATATTCTTTCAATCCATAATGCACCAGCAATGCTCCGCTGTGTGCATCTACATTAGGCCAGGGATTCTTCACCTTACCCAGCGATTCCAGGATCGGGGGAACCACATCATAAACATTCCATACCGTCTGCACCAGCGGATCTTCCGGCATGTGTTTCTTGCCAAATTCCATCTGGGCGGTAAATCGGGGATCTGTTTGCCGTAATACCGCATGCCCATATCCCGGCACCACCTTACCCTCGCTCAGGGTTCTCTGCACATACTCCGCTATCTGCTCTTTAGAAGGTAAATCTGTTTTTAATTCTTTCCTTAACTCAAAGATCCATTTGATCACTTCCTGGTTGGCCAGCCCGTGAAGCGGTCCGGCAAGACCATTCATGCCTGCGGCGAGGCATAAATAAGGATCGCTGAGCGCCGAACCTACCAGGTGCGTTGCATGCGCGGATACATTACCACCTTCATGATCGGCATGGATGGTCATATATAAACGCATCAGCTCCTGGAAACTATTATCGTCAAATCCGAGCATATGAGACAGGTTACCTGCCCAGTCGAGCAGTCCGTTCGGATGTATATGATCGTTATTCTTGTATTTCCTTCTGTATATATAGGCCGCTACACGCGGAAGCCGCGCAATAAGGTCCATGGAATCATCGAAAGCCGCTTCCCAGTAATCTTTCTTGCTCATGCCCTCGGCATATTTCTTGGCAAAATTACTTTCTGTTTGCAGGGCCATGATTCCACTCACAAACATCGTCATCGGGTGAGCGGTTACCGGAAGGGCATCGATAACATCAAAAACATGATTGGGAACATGCGAACGACGTTGCCAGATGGAGGTCATATCCGCCACATCTTCTTCTGTAGGAAGTTCGCCGATCAGCATCAGGTAAAATAATCCTTCAGGAAGCGGTTCGCTTCCTCCTTTGGCTTTTGGCAGTTTCTGCTGCAGCTCAGGAATGGTATAGCCCCTGAACCTGATCCCTTCCTGCGAGTCGAGCAGGGAGGTTTCCGTTACAAGACCGGTAATGCCCCTCATGCCCTGGTAGGCCTGCGACAAATGCACCTCGCCTATTTTCTTAGATCCGTGCTCTTTTAAAATATCCCTGATCTCGCTGGAAGCCGCTTCTGCTTTAGCCTTGAACCGATCCTTGATAACTGCCATGTTGAAAAAATAATTATTTGTTACAAACCAATGAAAGATGGGCTTTTAGAGGCCTTAAAGTTAAAACAAACCGCTCATGTGACGATCAAATATCTTGCAATGACGATTTTTAATACGCTTTTAAGATAGGAAGCATGTAACGTATTATTTCGGCGCTCTCCGGTACAACCATATGCCTATCAGCGTAAAGATGATATTGGGCGCCCAGGCCGCAAGTACAGGATGCAGATTGCCCTTGGTGGAAAAAGTAACAGAAAACTTATCCATCACCACGAAACTCGCCGCCAGGATAATGCCAAACGCCATATGGAGGCCACTTCCCCCACGCGTTTTCCTGGAAGCGATCACCGCGCCCATAAGGGTCAGGATCAGCACCGACACAGGCGTGGCGTCTCTTTTATACCTCTCTACCTTATAATCATTTAGCCCTTCCGTTCCTCTCGACTCTTCCAGTCGTATGAACCGGTCCAGCTCGGGCGTGGTCATTTTGTCTTTCAGGTATTTATCGGGTTTTATCTCCGAGGGTTTTACTTTCAGATTGATATTAAGCTCCTTGCTCGATTTCACCGTTTCTTTTATTCCATCGATATGCCTTTCCACCACATTTTCCAACCGCCATTTTTTACTGGCCGTATCCCATCGTAAACTTTCAGCGCGCAGCTTGTAAGTCACTTTAGTGCCCTCCAGCCTGTCCATAAAGAACCCGCCATACGCTCTTTTAGAGGCGGTATCATAATTCCGGATACCCGCATAGGTATTGGAATCTACACGTATATAAAAGTTACTTCCCTTGCTCAGGTACTGGCCGATCTCATAGGCGCTTTTACTGTCTATATAGGTAGACTGAAAATTTGCCCTCAGTACAACGGCTTTGGGAATCAGGTACTGCGTAGCGTACCAGAACAGGCCCGTCAGGAAAAAAGCGCCGATCAGGTAAGGCCTCAGAAAACGGTTAAAACGCACGCCGCCGGCCAGTATGGCTACAATCT
>JBDTVL010000367.1:0-3713 GCA_040007215.1 Flavitalea sp. | reverse complement strand
CTGGTTCTGCTTTCCTCCACCGGCTCCGGCAAAACCATCGCTTTCTTATGGCCGCTGGTGGAATTACTTGATAACGACAATCCGTTGACCCAGGCCCTGATCGTAGTGCCTTCCAGGGAACTGGCTATCCAGATAGAACAGGTATTCAAAGCTATGGGCACAGAATTCAAAATAACCTGCTGTTATGGCGGGCATCTCCGTGAAACAGAAGAAAACAATCTTGTGGAAGCGCCTGCGCTGATCATCGGAACGCCCGGAAGACTTGCCGATCATCTCCGCAGGGGAAATATTAAGACGCCAGGGATAAAAACCCTGGTCCTCGACGAATTCGATAAAACGCTGGAACAGGGATTTGAAGAAGAACTCTCCTTTATTATCGGCTCACTGGGTTCATTGCAAAAACGCGTACTGACTTCCGCCACACAGGCCGATAAAGTTCCCTCTTTTGTAGGACTGAAAGAACCGGTGACTATCGATTTTCTCTCCTCTACAAAAACCGAAGCCCTGGCTATCCAGTTCTTAAAAAGCGATGATAAGGACAAGCTGGATGCACTTTTTTCCTTTGTCTGTTTTGCCGCAAACCGGTCATGCATTGTATTCTGCAATCACCGCGAATCAGTAGAACGCGTCAGTGAATTTTTAACGGGCAAAAGTATCGTGAATGTATTTTATCATGGATCGCTGGAACAGCGCGACCGCGATAACGCCCTTTGCAAGTTCAGGAATGGCACCGCCAATGTGCTGGTCACCACCGACCTGGCATCGAGAGGACTTGATATTGACAATATCCGTTATATCATACACTATCATTTACCCCTAACCGAAGATTCCTTTACTCATCGTAACGGAAGAACAGCCAGGATGGAAAACAGCGGAACGGCTATTATATTACTTGGTCCCGAAGAAAAACTGCCTGCCTACGTACCTGCAGATATAGAAGAAGTTAAACTGCCCGAAGGGCTCACGCTTCCTGAAAAACCGAAATGGTCCACACTGTTTATTGCGGCGGGTAAAAAAGATAAGATCAATAAGGTAGATATTGTAGGCTTTCTCACCAATCGCGGGCAATTAAAAAAAGAAGATATAGGATTGATAGAAGTAAAAGATTTTATGTCCTTCGCCGCTGTACGCAAGCTGAAAATGGGCTACATGCTGGAGCTGATCAAAAATGAAAAAATAAAAAATAAAAAGGTGAAGATCGATATAGCAAAGTAGGCACGCAGGAATTTACCTGCTTTATATTAAATTGTCGTCGCGTTGGTTATATCAAATTGCTAACTTCAGGAAGCGCCTTATCTAAATTCGTCTTATGCGATTTTCATTTTTAGCCATAATATTATTAGTTTCTATTTCTTCTTTCGCGCAGAACAATACTTTAAGAGTTAGGGTTTCGCAGGCTGCGGATAAGATCGAATCGAAAGCGATCGCGTGGCGGCGCGATTTTCATGAGCATCCAGAACTGGGCAACCAGGAGGTACGCACTGCGGCTATCATCGCCAAACATCTGGAATCGCTGGGATTAGATGTAAAAACAGGCGTGGCCAAAACCGGGGTGGTAGGCATTTTAAAAGGCGGCAAACCAGGTCCTGTAATCGCCCTTCGGGCGGATATGGACGCCCTGCCGATCACGGAGAGAACGCCCGTTCCTTTTGCATCGAAAGTAAAAACCATGTACAATGGCCAGGAAGTGGGGGTGATGCATGCCTGCGGTCATGATACGCATATGGCTATTTTAATGGGTGTGGCAGAAATCTTTGCCTCAATGAGAAAAGATATTAAAGGAACGATAAAGTTCATATTTCAACCCGCTGAAGAAGGACTTCCGCCAGGAGAGAAAGGCGGCGCTGAACTGATGGTAAAAGAAGGCGTTCTTGAAAATCCCAATGCTGAAGTGATCTTCGGTTTGCATTGCGATGCACTCCGGGAAACGGGTCAGATTGGTTATCGGCCCGGCGGCGCTATGGCCAGCGTAGATAATTTTCGCATCGTTATCAAGGGTAAACAATCGCATGGCGCTTACCCCTGGTTTTCTGTAGACCCGATCGTGGTAGCAGCGCAGGTGATCACGAACCTGCAGACTATTGTTAGCAGGAATCTTGACATCTCAGAAAATCCCGGCGTAGTGTCTATTGGTTCCATTCATGGCGGCAACCGCACCAATATTATTCCCGAGCAGGTAGAGATGCTGGGCACTTTCCGGGCATTAAGCAATGATGATGAAAACCTGATCGGGGAAAGAATAAAACAGATCGTTACCAAAACTGCCGAAGCCAATAATGCCGTCGCCGATGTAGATATTCCTTATAATGCGCATTATCCTGTAACGTATAATGATCCGGCATTAACGGCAAAAATGACAGGCTCTCTTCAAAAAACCGTTGGCGTGGAAAACCTTATCCTGGTTACGCCGCGCACAGTTTCGGAAGATTTCTCTTTCTATCAGCAAAAAATTCCTGGTCTTTTTATTTTTTTAGGAGGGATGCCCAAAGGAAAAGATATTAAAACTGTTTCGCCGCATCATACCCCTGATTTTTTTATTGACGAAGCAAGCCTTGTTATCGGCATCAAAGCTCTGGCAGATCTTACGCTTGATTATATAGATATGAAATAAGCGCCGGCAACGAGTTCATTTTTTATTTTTCTTCATCGCTGAAAAGATTTGAATAGTGAGTGGATGGTTCAAATATTCCACCGCTTTCTTTATAAAAAGAGCTATCCGTATGGAATATTCCTTTATCGGGCAGTACCCAACTGGAAGCCGACTTAGGATGGTACGTTAGCAGCTTATCCCAGTTTTTATAATATTGCCGTCCATTGGTTTCCTGTATTCCGATTTTTATATTTGGAAATGGCGCAAGGCGCGCTGCGACATTTTTATTCCAGTCTACCAAAATAGGATTCACGGTAAGGTCCGCGCAAAAACAGGGAACATTTTTTTCAAAAGCCAATTGCGCGATCTTCATAGTCATACTTAGGGTTTTTGCAATGGCCTTTAATGCAATGGCAGCGTAACCCTGTTCAATCCGGATGGCGGCATCTTCCACTGTATGGGCGCTTTCATCAGCAGCAATCACAACGCCCATATCACCTACAAAACTCGTATTTCTTTCTCCAAATGGTTCCTCTATCAGTGCAATCTGGTCAAAGGCGCCAATTTTTTTTGCATGGTCGAGTAATCTTGACAACGTGTCTTTCTCGTCGTATCGTTCATTGGCATCAAAGTAATAAGGGATCTTACCGCTTTTAGTATAGGGCGTTTCATAATGTCCCAGCGCTTTATGCACATTGGTAAGGAAATCCTTATCTTTTTCAAGCATTTCTTTTTGCGAGCCTGATGATCCGAGTTTAAGCTTCATCATGAAATATCCCTGGTCTGCCGAGCTGATTAATTTTGCTATATCTGCACCCACGCTGAAAGAAGGCATGCTCGCCACTTTATCGCTGCGATGCGATAAACCCGGCTTATAAGCATCGGGGATCATTTCATCGAAGTTTTTGATATTATTCTCTGCGGCATATAACAGCCAGGCAGCATTGTCAACGCATACCAGTGCGTTCAGCGCAAAAGTTTTTCGGAGGTCTTCATTGCCAGTGATCTTTTTTCCGTAAGTCATTATTTCCGGCAGAAGTTCATCGAGCAATTGAAGAGGATCGGTAAATGAATTGCCTTTTATCAATTGCAAAGCCCGTTCACTCATGGCATACATTAAGGC
>JBDTVL010000366.1:0-3720 GCA_040007215.1 Flavitalea sp. | reverse complement strand
ATAATAACGATGTCCGTACTATGGAAGAGAATGTGCTGATGAAAAATCCCTTCCTGGAAAAGATATTTCGTGAATCGGCATTCTTATACCCGGAGCCATTGATCATATCGCAGGTTTCTTTTGCCCGCAAGAAACAGGTAGAGGATCATGTGCTGATGACCGGCGATGCGGCTGGTATGATCACGCCTTTATGCGGCAATGGTATGAGTATGGCCCTGCACAGCAGTAAACTGGCTTTTGCTGAGATCTTCCAGTTCCTGCAGGGAACAATCAACCGCTTTGAAATGGAAATGCAGTATGCGCAGCAATGGGAGCGTTATTTTGGAAGAAGGATATTTGCGGGCAGAACCATACAGCGTTTTTTCGGCAATGAAACCATGACGCATGTACTGCTTTCGTCGCTTAAACCCTTCCCCGGCATGATCAGTTGGCTGATCAGGCAAACGCACGGTGAGCCTTTTTGAAATGATCAGGCCTTATCCAGGGCTCTTTTTGATTTTATCAATGATTTATCTTTAAATGAGCTATCCTTTAATACCATCAAGGCATAAGGCCTGTTAAACAATTCCTGGGAAACTTTAAAATGCGCGGAGAGTTTACGAATAACATCTTTTGACAAGCTTCTCCTGTAATTCAGCATATCGGATACCAGGCTTACGCTGACATGTAAAATTTTTGACAGTGTTACCGACTTCATTTGATGCTCTTCCATCAGGTATTTAAGCAGCTCAATGGGGTCGGCCATTTTTTTAAACTCGTGCTCTTCATCCCATTTTTCAATGAGTAAGGTCAATAATTCCGCTGTATCCTTATGCGCTTTTGTTTGCCTCTTATCAACCAAAACATTCTCTAATAATTTACAATATTGATTGTATTGAGTGAGGTTCCTGATTATGGTATATGACAGTGGCAACATAATAATAAAATTAAAACTGGCTTATTGTATATTGTTTTTGCCCCTTACAAAGTTTGGAATACCCTGCGTGCGTTCCTATCCAGCAAACAAACAAATGAACCTGGAGCCCGCCAAAAACATAATGGCAGATCATCCGGTACTTGTTTCCTGCTATATTAAATATTACTCTTTCGCTTCCATTCCCTAAAAGATCGGCTGCAGGAAAAGTTTTTAGAATATCTCCCGGCGTATCCCATTGAACGCCCTTAAGTACGGACATCCATAACCATAAAGCAACGCTGCTTTCTGAATGATTAATGATAAAATCTTCAAGCGTCTGCTTCTTCACAAGATGGACCCTCATACTTCTTCTATGTAAAATTAATAAAAAATACGCATAATGCGTATTTTAAAAGACATTTATTAAATTGATAGGGGATAAAATTAGCCTGGAGTGATAGCTGAAAAATGGAGGAAATAACAGTAAAGGGTTAGTATTTACACTTGGGGGCAGACAACCAGCCAATAGCCATTATTAAAAAAAGCAGGTTGAAATCTTACAGCGTTATACCTAAAGCCAAACTTCCATATCCATAGGTTTTGATATGCATGTTCCAGAAATCGTCAATGCCGGGATTGCCTTTGAAAGCCGGACCAACGCTCGCTTTGAAGAATAGCCCGCCCTGCTGTTTCTGGAAACGGTATCCAACGGCAGGGATCAGGTATAGATAGAGGTTAGTAGGATCGCTTTTATTATCGTTGAGTTTCAGGTAAGGTATAAGCGTTGTACTGGCTTCGAAATGATGATTGCCCACGCCGGTGATCAGATTAATGCCAACAGGAACGGTAATATCCTGGCTGATCAGCGAAAAACCAACGCGGTAACTGTAAGCCAGCTTATCGCCCATATGAAAAACATGATCAAAGTTGAGGGTGTAAGGAGCAGAACGGTTTGCGCCCTCCGCATACAAGCTGTTTCTCTTAAAGGATTGCCTGTCCTGACTTTGAGCCATACCCGCAACGCTGAAAAATATAATGGAAATACACGAAAAGAATAAACCCTTCTTATTAAAGGTCATGAAATTGATTTTTGCAGCCAGGCCGCTGATGATAGGGGTAAGAATTTGGTTCTTGCGCAGAATAGGAAGATATCACTATACACTAAAAATTATGCCAATCCCTGCTAACCATAAATAATTACCTTGCTCTTTCACAGGCGCATGGAACTTTATGCTACCCGTTAGGGACTGGCCCGGCAATTGCTCTATTTATTAATTATTGAAATTATTTATCTTATATGTCTTCCATTTCTAAGAAAACATTGATCCTCGGCGCTTCTTCAAACCCCGAACGGTACAGCTTCCTGGCCCTGAATAAGCTTAGAAAGTTTAATCACCCCGTAGAAGCTATTGGTAAAAAGGAAGAAAAGATTGCCGATGTAACTGTTCTCACAGAAAAAAAACCTCTCCGGGATATTGATACGATAACGATCTACCTGAGCCCTGCTAACCAGAAAGAATATTACGACTACATCCTAAGCCTTCACCCTAAAAGGATCATCTTTAACCCTGGAGCGGAAAATGAGGAACTGGAAATACTGGCTGAAAAGAATGGCATTGAACCCATAGAAGCCTGCACGCTGGTACTATTAAGTACAGGGCAATATTAGCCGCCAAACAGCCTCGGGGTAAACAATCTTAAAAATGGGGATAAAAAATTTCTGAAGATAATGGGAAATCTACGTAACTATGTATGTTACTCTATCCCCCACCGTACAATAAGCCTATCCAATGCTCCTGTCTTAAACTAAGAAACACTTCAAGTTTAATCTTAGTACATGAACCGCATTAACATTCTTTTGTTATGCATGTCTCTGTCGCTATCGGCAGGACTATGCGCTCAACAAACTGATTTGGCTTTCCTTCAACCGAAAGGTCCAAAACCGCTTTTATTTTTTTCACTCCCTGAGAAGTTTGAGTGTCCATCACTCGATATTCAGCAACTCCTCTCGTTCCAGGTTAATGAGACTTTTACTCTGCAATTATCTGACCAATTTTTACTAAAAGGCAAAATTGTGGAAAAAATCCAGGAAATACCTGGAACTATCAGCATAAATATCCGGGCAGAGAACTTCAACAACGCTTTATTCACGGTTACGGTAAGATTACTGGCCGATAATTCCATCAGCGTTCAGGGTCGTCTGATTCATCCTAAGTATGGCGATGCTCTCGTACTGACTAAAGAAAACAACAAATTCTATTTACAGAAACGCGAACAGCGTTTATATATGCCCGAATAATATGTTAACCGCCTCCAAAAAAATATCTTTCTCCAGCGCCTGCCTTTTCCAGACAGCGGAAAAAGCCAAAAGTAACTGTGTTAGAAAATCCCGGGTTTTTCCTTTTTACCTGATTGCTTTTGCCTTTTACTTCCTGCCGCTGGATATTACCGCCCAGACCCCAAAATTCAACAGTAACAGTTCCGCCCAGGCTACCGTTTACCTCGACTTCGACGGGCATACCGTTAAGGGCACCTCCTGGAACTGGGACAGCGTGATCCATGCACGTCCCTCAGGTCTTAAACAAGCCGCCATCACCGAAATATTCAACCGGGTAGCCGAAGATTACCGCATCTTTAATATCAATATCACTACCGACTCTTCCGTTTTCGCCAAAGCCCCCGTTGCCAGAAGGATCCGGGCATCACCGCGTGTGAAACGTTGAAGGTGGCGTCTGCGCTCGAGGGCGTCCATTCCCCCGTGCAGCCGTGGCGCGTCTTCGGCGTCGAGCGCGCGATCGAGATGGTCGAGGGTGTCCCGGTCTTCC
>JBDTVL010000365.1:0-3742 GCA_040007215.1 Flavitalea sp. | reverse complement strand
GATAATGATATTGTTGTGGCAGGCGGAATGGAAAGTATGAGTAATATACCTTACTATCTCGATAAGGCCCGTACCGGTTTGAGGCTGGGACATGGCCAGATAACCGATGGCATCATCAAAGATGGTCTGTGGGATCCTTACAACGATTACCACATGGGTAATGCCGGCGAATTATGCAGCGCTAAATATAAAGCGACCCGGGAAGAGCAGGACAAGTATGCTATTGATAGTTATACCAGGGCCGCAACAGCATACGAACATCATTTTTTTGATAAGGAGCTGACGCCTGTTATAATAGCTGGTAAAATACCTGTTACCGTAACAGAAGATGAGGAATTTAAAAAAGCCAACTTTGCCAAGATGCCTTCCTTAAAACCTGCGTTTACTAAAGATGGGGCTATAACGGCGGCCAATGCCTCCAAATTAAATGATGGCGCTGCGGCGCTGATATTGGCGGGAGAAGATAAAATGAAAGAACTCGGATTAAAACCTATCGCCAGGATCGTTTCTTTTGCCGATGCCAGCCAGGAACCCGAATGGTTTACCACAACGCCGATCAAAGCAATGACTAAAGCTTTGAAGAAAGCAGGACTTAAAGCAGAAGATATCGACTATGCTGAGATCAATGAAGCTTTCAGTTGCGTTCCTATGGTAAATGCTAAAGAGATGGGTATTCCGTTGAGTAAAGTGAATGTATGGGGCGGAGCTGTGGCTCTCGGTCATCCTATAGGCTGTAGCGGAGCGCGTATAACCATCACACTGTCATCTGTCCTGGATCAGTTGAAAGGCCGGTATGGCATGGCAGGCATCTGCAATGGCGGAGGAGGAGCTTCCGCTATCATTATTGAAAGAATGATCAATTAGCAGAGAAAGGCTGCCTGTCACCGCTATTCAGTGGTTTGCTGAACTTTCCATGTTTAAATTCCGTATCTTTTAGACCGAGAAACTTCCTGCGTCAGGTGCGTTGGTGAAATTACTTTTACCGGAATAAGCCTCTTAGGTGAAACGGGCCAAACGCCTCCGGTTAATTGCTGAAGAACCTTAACACCTCTTGAAATCAGTATACTCATCATCGTTTTCATACTTTTATTAACGTACAATGTACCATTAAAGTTTCCTTGATTTGCTTTATTTCAGTTTTTAATACAGTATTAACAGCAGAAAGAAGTAGTTATGGTATCAGAGATGACCCGATCCAACGCAATTTGTTAATCTCCCCTGCAACCGATAATTTTGCCCCGCACATAAAATGTATTAGTATAATGGCCAGATCAATTGCATACAGAGAAGCTTTACGCGAGGCTATGAATGAAGAGATGCGTAGGGATGATACCGTATTCCTGATGGGGGAAGAGGTTGCCGAATACAATGGCGCCTACAAAGTGAGCCAGGGAATGCTTGATGAATTTGGCCCGAAACGCGTTATCGATACTCCAATCTCTGAACTGGGATTTACTGCAGTGGCCGTTGGCGCCGCACAGAATGGTCTTCGCCCTATTGTTGAATACATGACCTGGAACTTTGCCGTACTGGCTTTGGACCAGATACTTAATACAGCTTCAAAGATGCTGGCTATGAGCGGCGGGCAACTGGGCTGCCCGATCGTTTTCCGTGGCGCTAATGGCTCTGCCGGACAGTTGGGCGCACAGCATTCCACCGCTTTTGAAAGTTACTTCGCTAATATTCCCGGTATTAAAGTGATCTCCCCATCAAATCCTTATGATGCCAAAGGGTTGCTGAAAGCCGCTATCCGCGATAATGATCCGGTGATTTTCATGGAAAGCGAAGTAATGTATGGCGAAAAAGGAGAGGTTCCCGAAGAAGAATATATCATCCCTATAGGAAAGTCTGACGTTAAAAGACCAGGAACCGATGTTACCATCGTTTCTTTTAATAAGATGATGAAAGTAGCGCTGGGTGCAGCGGCTGAACTGGAAAAAGAAGGCATAAGCGCTGAAGTGATTGATCTGAGAACTATTCGTCCGCTGGACTGGATGACTATCCTGGAAAGCGTTAAGAAAACGAACAGACTGGTTATTGTGGAAGAACAATGGCCCATGTGCGGCGTTTCTTCGGAGATAGCTTATCGTATTCAGAAGGAAGGCTTTGATTACCTGGATGCGCCTATCAGGAGAATCACTGCGGCAGATGCGCCATTGCATTATTCTCCAGGACTGGTCGCTGCTGCAATGCCGGATGTTCCCCGTACAGTGAAGCTGGTGAAAGAAGTTATGTACCTGAAAAAATAAAACCCGCGGGAATCCGCATAAGGATAAAGAAAAAATATAAAGCCTGAACATTGGCCGTTCAGGCTTTACTTATATTAGTGACTAATGAAATATTCTTAATGCAGTAGAGAACAACATCAGCGCGCCATACATACAGGTTAACAATGCGCCTCCCACAAAAGCCAGTTTCATCACGGTATTACCGATGGGAGCTACTTGGTACTGAGGGTCATTTTTCATAGAATGCTGTTTGAATGTTGGATTTGGATTCGGTTAACAGGTCAAAACTAATAAAAACCATTATGGCCTGCAAGGCGTTTTTACTTGTTAGATCCCCCCTGAAATACCGTATTTTCTGCATTTTCCCCGTTTTTAAGCTGGTCATCCTTAATTTTACCGCTAAAGTTTATAAGTAAATATGTCTAATATTTTGATTATTGATGATGAAAAGGCTATTCGTAAGACCCTTTCCGAGATACTTTCTTATGAAGGTTATAAAATCGAAGAAGCCGGCGATGGCGAGGAAGGACTGCGGAAATTTAAAGAGAAGACCTTTGATGTAGTGCTTTGCGATATCAAGATGCCCAAACTTGATGGTATCGAATTTCTGGATAAAGTAAGAGAGCATAACCCCGATGTGCCGGTGATCATGATATCCGGCCATGGCACAATAGAAACTGCCGTAGAAGCGGTTAAAAAGGGCGCCTACGACTATATAGCCAAACCGCCAGACCTCAACAGGCTGCTGATCACCATTCGTAATGCCATGGATAAAACAAACCTGGTAGCTGAAACAAAAGTGCTCAAGAGAAAAGTGAGTAAGGTAGAGGAAATGATCGGCGAATCGAGCCCTATTGTAAAGATCAAAGAAACCATAGATAAAGTAGCGCCTACGGAAGCCAGGATACTGGTTACCGGCGAGAATGGGGTGGGCAAGGAACTGGTGGCCCGCTGGGTGCATGAAAAAAGTAACCGTGCAAATGGTCCGCTGGTTGAAGTGAACTGCGCCGCTATACCGAGCGAACTGATAGAAAGTGAATTATTCGGTCATGAAAAAGGATCTTTTACCTCGGCTGTTAAACAGCGTATCGGCAAATTTGAACAGGCGCATACCGGCACTTTATTCCTGGATGAAATTGGCGATATGAGCCTTAATGCCCAGGCGAAAGTATTAAGGGCTCTGCAGGAAGGAAGGATCACCAGAGTGGGCGGCGATAAAGATATCAATGTGGAAGTGAGGGTGATTGCGGCTACCAATAAAGACCTGTTGAAAGAAGTGGACGAAAAGAATTTCCGTCTCGATCTGTATCACCGCCTCAGCGTTATCATTATTCATGTGCCTTCGCTTAATGAGCGCAGGGAAGACATTCCGCTGCTCGTGGATAAATTCCTGACCGATGTGTGCTCTGAATATGGGATAGCTAAAAAAACAATCGACAAAGAAGCTATTGAGGAACTAAAAGATCATAACTGGACTGGCAATATACGGGAGCTGAGAAACGTGGTGGAAAGAC
>JBDTVL010000364.1:0-3744 GCA_040007215.1 Flavitalea sp. | reverse complement strand
TCTGGGATATCGGTTAATATCTGATCCGGGTGGGCAGGATACCTGATTAAGACCTTACCGCTCCCACCAGAGCTTCATTCTTTCTCCATAGTATCTCCATTCCTCTTCCATTGTTCCTCCATTATTTAATGGAGAAACTATGGAGAAACTATGGAGAAAGAATGGAGCTTAACTGATTCCGCATAGGTTAACAAAGGTTAGGAGATTGATCTTATTCTCAGGATTTGCCAAAGCAGGGAACATAAAGGATCAGGGAAGCCTTTTGATGTGTTTCCGTACAGAAGCTGTATCTTATACGATACACTTTTTCATCGCATTGATTTTTTATCTCTTTGAATTATAGGCGCTTAGCTATTTGGCACGGAATTGCGCGAGTATAATTTGTTAGAAATAGGATGAGCTGGATTTTTCATGCCAAATACCCCAACCATGATTCTTAACTACCTGAAGATCGCCTTCAGAAACCTCGTAAAAAACAAACTGTATTCGCTGGTTAATATTTTCGGGCTGGCCATGGGAATGGCGGCCTGCTTTTTTATTATTCAGTATGTTTATTTTGAATCAGGATACGATTCCTTTAACAAAAATGCAAAGGATCTTTACCGGGTGGCTATTTCCTATACCGGAGGGTTTTCGGACGGGCAGAAGTTCGTGGCTAATCATCCGGGTCTGGGACGGGCAATGAAAACCGAATTCCCTGAAGTGAAAGGATTTTCGCGTGTGGTTCGTTCATCCATCTTCATTCCCTCCTGCACTTTTTCCGTCAAGGAGAAGGATGGCGCTTTTAAAGTTTTTAGCGAGGATAAACTGTTCTTTGCCGACTCTTCCTTTTTTACCCTTTTTACCTATCCTTTCATTTCCGGCGACCCTGCAAAGGCGCTGACCGATGCGAATACCGTAGTGATCTCGGACTCGCTTGCCAGGAAACTTTTCGGCCAGGAGGACGCTATGGGTAAAACTATATTTATCAATGGCGGCCTGCCCTTTAAAATAACCGGCGTGATCAGGGAGGTCCCTGAAAATTCTCATATTAAGTTTAATGCGATGGCCTCTATTGTTACGGGTCCTGTCGATTACTTTGATCATAACTGGGCCTGGCCGGAATTCTATACCTATGTTTTGCTAAACCCTGGCGCCGACCCTAAAAAAACAGAAGCTAAATTCCCGGCTTTCATTGAAAATCATTTGGGCGCTATTATGAAGGAATACAAGTTCCGTTGCCAGTTCTTCATGCAGCCGGTCAGAGATATTCATCTTCACTCCAATTACAGTAAAGAAGCGGAAGTAAATGGCAGCAAAACAGAGATTGTATTTTTATCCATCATCGGGGCATTCATTCTTATCATTGCCTGGATCAATTACATCAATTTATCTACGGTGAAATCCATGGAGCGCGCCAAAGAAGTTGGTTTAAGAAAGGTAGTAGGGGCAGGGCGACTGCAACTCATTACGCAATTTCTTTTCGAGTCGGTAGTGATCAATTTTATCGCGGTAACGCTTGCCATTGCTATGGTCATCTTACTTAACCCGGCATTCAGCCGGTTTATCGGAAAGAATATGAATGATGGATTCTTTGCGAACGGAATGGGCGTTGAACCATATTTCTGGGCAGGGGTATTATTTATTTTTGCTATGGGGTCGCTGCTTGTTGGATCGTATCCGGCTTTTGTATTGTCGTCCTTCAGGCCTATTATCGTTTTAAAGGGAATTGTGGTGAGGACAAATTCCAGGATTTCTCTGAGACGGGTATTGGTTTCGTTCCAGTTTATATTGTCGATCATACTCATTGCCGCTACGCTCATTGTATCCAATCAGTTGACATTTATGCGACAACAGAAGCTGGGCTATAATGGAGACCAGATGCTGATTATTAAGTCACCTGGAGTAACCGACTCTACCATAGCGGATAAGTTCAGGTATTTTCGTACTGAGCTGGCCAGGAACCCTGATGTACAAGGCATGTCGGCATCATCAGATGTTCCCGGCAGAACCATCATTCAGCTGAATGGCACCCGGAGGTCCATGTATGATAAAACGCATAACCTGACGGCCTTCCAGATGGAAATCGATGAAAATTTTAAAAACACGTATGGCATAGCCATCGCGGCAGGCAGGAACCTGACACGGAATGATACCAGTTCGATGCTCTTTACAACAGAACCGGCAAAAGTGCTGGTCAACGAAGAGCTGGTTCATTTACTTGGATTTAAAAATAATGAGGAGGCGCTGAATCAGTTTATTGTTACCGGATTTCTTACTGGCGAAACAACCTGCCAGATAGTGGGCGTCACCGTCAATTATCATCAGCGTTCCCCGAAAGAAAATTATGACCCCATATTGTATTATTATCCGGCATGGAATAACTGGAAATATTTTTCGGTGAGTATGAATACGGGCAAACTGAATCAGGATCTGACAAAGATAGAATCCGTGTATAAATCCAGTTTCCCCGGCAACCCTGTTGAATATTTTTTCCTTGATGATTATTTTAACCAGCAATACCAGTCGGACCAACGACTAGGCAAGGTTTTCGGCCTGTTTGCCTCGCTGGCTATTATTGTGGCTTGTCTTGGGTTACTCGGACTTTCCAGTTATGTCATTAAGGTAAGGACCAAAGAGATTGGGATCAGGAAAGTTTTAGGCGCTTCTGTTTCGAGTATCATGGTATTATTCTCTAAGGATTTTGTGCGGCTGGTGGCGATAGCTTCTGTTATTGCGATTCCCCTGATTTATTTTTTCGCCGATCGCTGGCTGACCAACTATGCTTTTCGTATACATGTTGGCGTTATAATACTACTATTGCCCTCTTTATTGCTGTTGATCATTGCGCTGATCACGATCTGCCTGCAAAGCCTGAAAGCGGCGATGGGAAACCCTGCTGGTTCGTTGCGTTCGGAGTAGGGGTAAGGAAATCTGCTGTATGTTGAATACAGCACAGAAAATTCTTTTTAATTTATCGCTTAAATCGCCTGTTATATTTTTATTTTGGCATAATTAAGTATGGCTTTATAGATTCTAAAGTTAGTTATTATAAAGAAGGTATTGGAATTCAGGACTTATCCGGAATTTGCGGAGAACCCAAGAATTAAGTGGCATCCATTCATTAAGCGTTTCCGGAACTTTCTTCAGTTTCCCCGGTTATTCGTAACTTTTATATATGGAAAACGATATCAAAAAAGAAGCGCTTAACCAGGAAGTGTTTGACCTCTACGATGATTATGCCCATAACCGGATTGAAAGACGAGAGTTCATGCAGAAGCTATCTGCCTATGCAGTAGGCGGACTAACCGTTAACGCCCTGATGAGTTTCCTGATGCCGGATTATCATGACAGGATCCAGATTGATGCAGGAGACCCGAGATTAAAATCTGAATACGTTAACTATACTTCGCCTAAGGGCGGCGGAACGATCAAAGCATTATTGTCGAAACCCGAAGCGACAAAGCAGAAACTTGGTGGAATTATTGTTGTTCATGAAAACAGGGGTTTGAATCCTCATATAGAAGATGTTGCCAGGAGAGCGGCATTGGCGGGATTTATTTCTATCGCGCCCGATGCGCTGACGCCACTGGGCGGATATCCCGGCAATGACGATGACGGACGCACATTGCAAAGCAAACGCGATAAAAATGAAATGCTCGAAGATTTCATCGCGGCATATGATTATATAAAAAATCATAAGGACTGTAACGGAAAGATCGGCGTGGTAGGATTTTGCTTTGGCGGATGGATAGCAAATATGAT
>JBDTVL010000363.1:0-3746 GCA_040007215.1 Flavitalea sp. | reverse complement strand
GCAGGCATTTTTATCCAATAACACTTTTACCTGCGCATCGGTTAATACCGCGCCGATGAACCAGTTGCCTGCATTGGGTTTAAATGCAGAGAGGTCGTCAAGGAGTAGCTTCTTCATATAAGCATTTTGCGTAAACCCATAAACAACATTAAATAAAAGAACCAGGGCAGTCAGTAATTTCTTCATTACAATAGCAAATAATTAAAAAAAGGGCTTAGGGATCAATCAGGCATGTAATAATAAAACAAAAATCAGATATCTCTCCACATTGCTACGCGCAAACCTGGAAAAAACATTTCGTGTATTACTTCCCGTTAAGTTTCTTGATCAGGTTCACTTCATCCTTACGGTAAGGCTCGCCCGTACGGAAGAAGATATCATGAAACCATTCATCCGGCTGGCTTCCGTCGGCAACAGGCATATCCCACTGATAGATCGTATTTGTTTTCCCTTCCACAAATCCCCAGTTAATGGCGCCGACATGTTCTTTTTTCAATATCGGCAGCGTATTTGAAAAACGACTATTACGGGTGCGCGCCATATATTCTGTACAGATAAGCGGACGGCCATTCACTTTCAGCACATCGATCACTCTCTGATGCCATTCGGGCGCTTCATAATCGTGATAGGTAATCACATCAGAGTTCATAGCCTGGAAAGCATTGAGCGTATCGAGTTCCCATTTCCATAAACCTGCGCTGAGCGGCTGATCAGGATTAACCTCCCTGGCCCAGCGAAAAATATTTTTTAATAAGGGGAGCGACAGGTTTCCCTTATCGCCATTTCCCGGTTCATTGTATAAGTCCCAGAATAATATGCGCCGGTCATTTTTAAACTTTCCCAGCACATCTTTCACATATTTTTCCAGACCAGGAAAAAGAGAGGTATCTGATGAAGCTGGTTGCCCGGGATCCTGCATCCATCCTGAATTGTGCCGGCCAAGCTTAGGAGCGGGCTGAGGACCGGCCTTGGGAACTTTGCCCCATACATCATCGAAAAAAACAAAGATCGTTTTAATGCCATGTTTATCGGCTATGCCCAAATATTGATCAACCCGCTGTTTAAATCCTTCCGGGTCGGAAGTCCAGGCAACGCTGTGCAGAAAAACGCGCATGGCATTGAAACCTATCTGTTCGGCCCAGCCCAACTCCCTATCGATGGTAACCGGATCGAAACTATCGGCCTGCCACATTTCCAGTTGATTGATAGCGGTTGAAGGAACAAAGTTTGCTCCCGTGATCCATTTTTGCTGTCCATACCATTCATTAATGCGCGCAACAGACCATACTGTTCCGACAGGTTTTTCCGCTATTTTATTTTTAGTTTTCTGCGCTTCAACAGTAAATATCATGGATAGCAGGAAGCATAATGCATACATCGAACTTTTAATAATCATAAGCCAGCAGTTTAAAGGTATAGTTACTTCTGTACAAGTTTTTTAATAGAGTGGATAACTCCGAGGTGCAAGCCTTCGTGAAAGAAAAGATAGTCCAGCGCTTCATCTATAGTTAAAAGCTCAAACCCATACCGGGTGGTCCAGGGAACATATTTGTCAAACACATGACGGTGGTAGTCGGCCTGTAAACTATCGAGCTGGGAAATAAGCAATTCCCTGACCTCGTCAACTTCATCACTTTCAAAAAAACGGTCTGGCCTGGAACCCGGCTTAAATTTTTCAAAATAGCCATCAGGCGTTACGGGCAGTAATCCCATCTTTACATAACAGATCGATTGCTGAGCAGCCAGCAGGTGACCGAGGTTCCAGATAATATTATTATTGAACCCGTGAGGAACTATGTTCAGCTTTTCCAGCGAAAGTTCTTTAACCTGGTCAAGCGTATAAATTCTTATTCTCCTGATATTCGCTATGTGGCGGTTCATCATCATTCAATTTTAATGAATATGGCGCTGCAATCAACTGCTATGATCAACAACAATCATCCACCTGTTTTTTATCTTTTTAAATAAAAGCGTGAATTGCCCGCCAAGATCATCCTGCTGACGGTGCAAATGCCATTTGCCGATTACATAATAGTATTGATGCGATAAGGGGATGATCTGCAGGATATCGAAAGAAAGTTTTCCCATCGCCACAGAGTCAGGGTAATTTTTTTCATAATTACGAAGCGTTGGCGCATAACCGTAAGCGGCCCCTCCGGAGCCTACAAAAACAAGCGAATCGTTGTTCCAGTAGCCTTTCATATAATCAGGAAGATTTCCGCTGTTCCAGGCCTCTACCTGCTGTCGTAACACATGCCGGATAAGCTTCTCATCATCCGATTGTCCTTTGGCTACCACTGAATATAACATCAGGAAAGAAAGTAGGATTTTTATGGTCATAATTTATATGATCTGCTTTGGCTTTCGTTTACCGTATTAAAGTTACATAAATACGATTATTAAAGCGCTAATGAACTTAAAGGTGGAGCCGGTTATAACTATTGTGCCGCAGCCAGGCCAGTTCCAATGAACCGGGTAACATAAATTGTCTACTTTTAGGCAGGATATTGCCGGTTATCCGTCAGAATTCATTTAACCGGAATATAAAAAATTTATGTATGCTGAAAGAAGAGCGCCACAAATTAATCATGCGCGAAATTAATGTGCATAATAAAGTATTGTCAAACGATCTTAGCGCCATGCTGAATGTGTCTGTAGACACGGTGCGACGCGATTTGAAAGAACTGGTTGAGGGAGGAAAAATATTAAAAGTGCATAGCGGCGCCATCAGCAAATCTTTGATTTCACCCTTCATGGGTAATAGTGAAGTGTATGCCCAGGAAGCAAAGCAACAAATTGCGGCAAAAGCGCTCAGCCTGCTCAAAAATGATATGGTGATCCTTACGGAAGGAGGAACCACCATGCTCGAATTTGCAAAAGCCATCCCCGATAATCTGCATGCCACTTTTCTCACAATCAGCCCACAGATGGCCATTACACTTTCTGATCATCCGAACCTAACGGTAATGACCATAGGAGGCAAATTGAATAAAAACACTTACCTCCATATCGGCGCCGGTGTGGTTAACCAGTTATCGGAATATAAGGTTGATCTTTGCCTGATGGGAGCGAATGCCCTTTCTATACAGGACGGACTGACCGATGTTGACTGGGAAGTGGTTCAGGTAAAAAAAGCTATTGTTCGCGCCGCTAAAAAAGTAGCGGTAATGTGTATATCAGAAAAACTGGATACCGTTCAGAGAATTACCATCTGCGACATTGGCAAGATCGATTACCTGATCACCGAACTTCCGCCGGAAAACCCTATACTGGCTACATTCAAAAATAACCACCTGACAGTCATGTAAACGCCCGCAGAATTATACAGCTATAACAACTCATAAAAAAACTGATGATATTAATTGCAGACGGAGGGTCCACAAAAACCAGTTGGTGCGCTATTGATACCGATGGAAAACAGACCTATTTTAATACCGAAGGTTACAATCCTTATTTTGTTGAAAAGGAATATATACAGCAATCACTACTGGCCAGTTTACCGCCTGAAATATTCAGAGATTCGGTAAAAGAAGTATTCTATTATGGCGCCGGCTGTTCGGATGATAAGGGAAAAGTTATACTCCAGGCTATGAAGGGCATTTTTCCCGGTTCCACTACAGAAGTGCACCTGGATCTTTTAGCTTCAGCCCGCGCTGTCCTGGGATCTAACCCCGGATTTGCAGCCATTCTGGGCACCGGAACCAATAGCTGTTTGTATGATGGTAAAAAAATCATCATGAGAATAG
>JBDTVL010000362.1:0-3756 GCA_040007215.1 Flavitalea sp. | reverse complement strand
ATCAGCGGGAAGGTCATCGACTCTTTAACTACAGCTCCTTTAGCCAATGCAACCGTTCAATTACTGGGGCATCCTGGCAGGAAAAAAATAATGGAAAAACTGGCCGGCGAAAACGGCGGATTCTCTATAAAAGTAGAACCTGGCAAATATCGTTTGGAAATAAGTTTCCAGGGATACCAGAACTATACCTCTGGCATACTCACCCTGGGCAAAGAACCGCTTGACCTTGGAAAGATAGCGTTGGCAAGTATGGCCAGCACGCTTGATGAAGTGATCGTTCAGGCAGAAAAAAGTTCCATGCAATTATCATTGGATAAAAAAATATTCAATGTAGGTAAGGACCTGGCTAATGCAGGAGGATCGGCGATAGACATACTGAGCAATATCCCATCTGTATCGGTAGATCCTGAAGGGAACGTCAAATTAAGAGGCAGCGATGGGGTAAGAATACTGATCGATGGCAAACCATCGGGACTGGTCAGTTTTAAAGGCGGCGCCGGCCTACAGCAATTACCCGCAAACCTGATCGAACGCGTAGAGATCATCACCAATCCTTCCGCCCGTTACGAAGCAGAGGGCATGGCCGGCATCATCAATATCGTTTTGAAAAAAGAAAAAAAGCAGGGATTCAACGGATCTGTTGAACTGATATCAGGAACCCCTACTAACCTGGGCGCCGCAGCTAATCTGAATTACCGCCACAAAAAAATCAACTTTTTTATCAACTATGGTATTGCTTACCGGCGCTCACCGGGCAAGGGTTCTCTATACCAGGAAGTGTATGGCGCCGATACCACATTCATTCTTAAACAACAATCGCAGGGTAAAATAATAGGATTTAATAATAATATCCGCGGAGGACTTGACTATTTCTTCAGCGAAAAAAATATACTCACGGCTTCTTACCTGTTCCGCCGAAGCGATGCTACACGAATCACCGATATCCGTTACGAAGATTATCTTTTCAATCCCAATAATCTCGTAGACGTTAATACAAGAAATCAGCATGAAACAGAAGAAGAACCAAATTCGGAATACTCGCTGATCTATAAAAGATCATTTAAAGAAAAAGGCCATGAGTTTTCAGCAGAGGCTAAATACCTCGATAACTGGGAAAGTTCCAAACAGTTATTCACCCAGAGAAATTACAAGCTCGACGGAACAGAAGATCCTTCAAAAGGCGTTCTTCAGAATTCTTTTAATGATGAATCGGAGAAACATTTTCTTTTACAGGCAGACTATATCAAACCAATTGGTAAGGATGGCAAGTTTGAAACCGGCCTCAGAAGCAGCTTCCGTAAAATGACGAATGATTATGTAGTGAACGATATCGATTCTGCCGGCCATTTCACTCCGCTGCCGGGATTAGATAATGTTTTTCTTTACAATGAAAATATCCATGCCGTTTATGGCATACTGGGAAATAAACAAAAGAAGATATCCTACCAGGCAGGACTGAGAGCCGAGTGGACAGACGTTACCACAACGCTAAAATTAACCAATGAAAAGAACCCCAGAAACTATGTGAATCTTTTTCCCAGCGCTCATTTCACGATCGATCTTCCTAAAGAAAATGCTATGCAGTTAAGTTATAGCCGCAGGGTAAGAAGACCTTTCTATAATGACCTGAGCCCTTTCTTCACCTATACGGATAGCAGGAATTATTTCAGCGGCAATCCCGATCTTAATCCTGAATTCAGTAATGTAATGGAGGTAGGTCATATTAAATACCTCGACAAGGGATCCATTTCCTCCTCTTTATATTACCGCCACACCAACGGAAAAATAGATAATATCAGGCGTGTGAGCGATCAGGGTTTATCCATCTCCAAACCGGAAAACCTGGTATCTGAAAAATCTTTCGGCGCCGAATTCATCAGCGACTATTCCCCCTATAAATGGTGGAAGCTCGATTTGAACCTGAACTTTTTTCATTCAGACATAGATGGCAGCAATATCCTGGCAGCTTATAAAACGTCTACTTATAGCTGGTTTGCCAGGCAGACCTCCAGGTTTATGCTGCCCAATCATTTTGATATACAATTCCGGATGAACTACGAAGCGCCGCAGAAAACGGTGCAGGGTAACCGAAAATCTTTGTACTATGCCGATCTCTCCGCCAGCAAAGATGTATTTAAAGGTAATGGAACCATTAACCTGAATGTCCTGGACATATTCAACACCCGAAAATCGCGAACTGTTTCCACCGGGCCGAATTTTTATACCAGGGGCGAATACCAGTACAGGAGAAGGCAAATAAATCTTACGCTTAACTACCGTATAAAGCAGGCCAAAGAAACAAAACCTAAAAAAGTGGGCGCCGATGAATAAGCGCCCGGTTGAATTATTTTTTTACCATCGCATTAGCGGCGCCTACCAACTGAATAAATTCCTGGCGGTAGCCATTAACATCTTTCCCTTTCGCGCTTTTCGCAAGGCTAAGCGATTGCTCAAATGAAGCCTGCTGTTTGAATTCGGAATTTCTCAGCAACAACCCGAACGAAGCCACTGCGGCAGAAAACCGGAAATTATCAGACACCTGGCTCAAAGGAACCTGCCTGTCTGAAACCGGGTGAACGATCAGTTTGCTGATATCGCCTTCGGGCGTTTTGTAGCGAAGTTTGATCGTCATGATCTCATCGCCCAAATAAATTGTTGGCGCCTTGTCGCCTTTCGACTGGTATTTTAGCGGATCAACTGAAGTAGAAAATTCATTTTTCACACCTACAGGAATGATCTCATATAATGCTGTAACGGTATGACCTGAGCCGAGTTCGCCGGCGTCCTTTTTATCGTCATTAAAATCTTCAGCGGCCATAACACGATTTTCATATCCTACAAGCCGGTAAGACTGCACTTTTGCAGGGTTAAACTCTACCTGTACCTTAACGTCTTTCGCAATCGTAAACAGGGTGCTTCCAAATTCATTGACCAGCACTTTCTTTGCTTCGTTGATATTGTCAATATAAGAATGATTGCCATTTCCCTTATCGGCAATCTGCTGCATTTTATTGTCTTTATAATTACCCATGCCATAACCCAGCACGCTAAGGAATACGCCGCTTTTTCTTTCCTTTTCAACAAGTTGTATAAGATCGTCGTCGCTACTGGCGCCAACATTGAAATCGCCGTCTGTAGCCAGTATGATACGGTTATTGCCGCCGCTGATAAAATTTTCCCGGGCAGTTTTGTAAGCGAGCGAAATACCTGCGCCGCCTGCGGTAGAACCTCCTGCTTCCAGGTTATCGATGGCTTCCCTGATCTTTACCTTATTGTCGCCGCCCGTTGAAGGCAATACCAGACCGGCATTGCCCGAATATACCACTATAGCCACCTTATCCTTTTCCCTTAACTGGTCTACCAGCATTTTCATGGAAGCTTTTACCAGCGGAAGCTTGTTCATATCTTCCATAGAACCCGAAACATCTATCAGGAAAACAAGATTGCTGGAGGGAAGGTTCTGCAAAGGAATTTCCTTACCCTGCAATCCAATGTGCACCAGGCGGTGTTGTGGACTCCAGGGACAATCGGAGATTTCTGTATTTACAGAAAAAGGATCGTCATTTTTCGGTTGTGGATAATCGTAATCAAAATAATTGATCATCTCTTCAATGCGCACGGCGCCGGCAGGAGGAAGGGAGCCATTTAACAGGTAACGGCGAACATTACTGTAAGATGCTTCATCCACATCTATTGAAAAAGTGGAAAGCGGGTTTCCTGCAGGTTCCAGGAATTTGTTTTCAACGATATGATCAT
>JBDTVL010000361.1:0-3773 GCA_040007215.1 Flavitalea sp. | reverse complement strand
TTTTTAACCTTTTAGGGCGGTAATTATTCTCCAGATGAACATGGTTATGAATTTTTTTCAAATTCTTTTAAATCGGCTATGGAAACGTTAAAGTAGCGCAGGCTCCTTAAGACGATGTATAGTTATCAGAAAAATTATATCTTATAAAGTATTCTCCTGCAAGGTCATGTTCGGCTTCCATAACCGCTATTGAATTTGTGCGCAGGATCATCTTTTGATATCCGTTGTCCATAGTTGATCATTAGCATTCCTGAAAATAATACTAACGCTGCCGCAAGAAGCGAAGGGTTGATAAATGGGAGCTCCTGATTGCCAATATCCGCCACTCCCTGTAGCATAAGCAATACTTCATTAATAATAATGCCTATTGTGAAAATAACCGCGCCTTTTATGGTTGAGGTATTTGTTTGTACGTATTGGAAAGTAATGATGTAAGCTAGTATAAAGAGGGTGATAATGGCAAGTAATACAAGATGCAGATAGCCTATTACAATAGGCCTGAACCCAAAGGCCAGCTTACTTAAGGACGGGATAACAGATGCAGACTGAAGACAAAATTTTATCGTGCATGCGATAGCGCATAAAAGGAACAAACGTTGCGACAGCTTAGATATGGAATTCTTTATGCTAACCAGCATAGTTTTAATTGAATTTAAAAGAAGAACCCATCCTGCTAATTGAAGAAAAACAGCTATTATGATCAATGTATATAACCATTCTGGAATAGGTAGCCAGAGAGCCGATAAAAAATATGCCGGAACGCACGCTATGGTGAATAGCCAGTATATGGCATTTAGTTTTTGTTTTGCGGCGCCATATTTTATCAGTTGATGCGACAGTAATCCCAGGCAGGCAAAAAAGAACCAGCCATTGTATTGAAAATGCAGAAAGAAATATACCGATGCCAGGTACCCGTTGGTATGGATGTTTTTAGAGGCCATCATATAGGCAAGGCTAAAAGGCCCTAATGATGATAATGCATTAAATATTACCGCTGTTTTAAAACAGTAAATGCTATTATTGATAGTCTTCAGTTTATTCAGGTCTCTCCAATAATGAACTGCAAAAAAATAAGATGTAAAGACTGATAAAGTTGAAAATAAAATGGACGGAAAGGTGTACCCGAAAAAAGAAAATGTAAACAACATCCCATATGCAGTTATCAGATTCCCATACAGTATCCACTGGTATTTTTTAAAATAATCTTTATTATTTATTTCTGATAGATAGTTTATCAAAAGGGCCATTAAAGCCTGAGTTACCCATCCTGCAAAGGCAAAATGAGAATGAGCGTGAAGTAAAGATTTCTGATCTATAAAGGGAAGTGAAAAAGCGATCTTGTATCGTAAAATAATGCCGATAAGCGCTACCAGCATTAAATTGAACAAAGAAAATTTTAACCATTTTTGCAGGGAAAGTTGCATTTTGAAAAGTAATGTGAATAAAGAAAAAAATACGCGCACTTAAGCGTTAGCAATATACTTTGCCCTTATCAATGGTGAGTGCGCCTTTATCCTTCAGGTGCCTGATACTGCGTATCACTGTTTCAACACGTAACCCGGTCATATCGGCAATCTGCTGACGGGTAAGCTCAACCCGGTTGCACTTATGGCAAATATTCTTTTTTGCCTCTTTAAAATAGGCGAATAACGTGGAAATTCTGTGTTCCGGGCCGAAACAGGAGATTTCTTTTAATAATAAAAATTTAAAGCGAAGTCTTTCAGTTAATAACCTGCTAAAAGCAAAATGAAGAACTGGATACTCCTCAAGTATATGCCTGAAAGTGGCTTTTTGAATACGTATAATAACCGAATCTTTATTAGTGATTGCTGAAACGGCATATCGTCTGTCATCAAAAAGCGGGAACTCTCCGAAACTATCCCCGGCTTCTACCATATTCTGTATAAATTCACCTCCTTCATCATTAACGTTCATTAAGGTCACAGAGCCGCTTACCAGTTGATGATAAAAATAACATTCCGTTCCCTCCCTGAAAATTAATTCATTAGCGCTTACTTTTTTATAAGTAGCTCCCCAGGCAAGTAATGTTTCAATGCCAATCATCATAAATGCAATCAGAATTAGTTTCTAAAATGAATTTAAAACTAAGAAAGAGACAGTAATCAGGAAATGATGTTAATAAGGTCGGGATATGATATTAATCATATTGTGTAAGGAGTGAAGGAATAATTGGAAGGTAGAGTATTTATTCTGTTAAAGAGGTATTATTTCGAAATTATGATTCAACGCATAAAAGGAGGAATAATGACTGGTTACCTTGCTAACTCTGAAAATTCAGTAAAACTAAATATGTATTTATGAAAAGGTTGATAGTCGTTAGTGTAATCGCATTGATTATTACAGCATGCGGAAGTAACAAAACTGAAGAGGAGAAGCAAGTTGTCGCCGGATCTGTTAATGAAAATGCAGAAGGAACTAATCCGGCTTATGACCAGAAAAGAGGAGAAGGTAAATTTTCCAAGGTAGAGATTAGCCCAAATTTGGATCCCGCCAAAGCGGAAGCAGGCGACAAAGTATTTTCTGTTAAATGCAGCGCCTGTCATAAGCTAACGGACGAAAAATTAGTTGGACCAGGATGGAAAAGCGTTACCGGCAGGCATAGCGCTGAGTGGATTATGAATTTTGTAACCAATCCCGATGTAATGCTGGATAAAGATCCTAAAGCGCAGGCCATGCTGGAATTATGCCTGGTGCGCATGCCAAACCAGAATATATCGGATGATGACGCCCGAAATGTATATGAATTTATGCGTAAGAATGACGGCGTTAAATAAACCGCTGAGCGCTTTTTAATTATTTTAATCATACAACAATGAAAAATAGTAAGTCGGTTCTTTTTATCATTACGATTATAGTGTTTGCAGCTTATTCCTGTAAACCGAAAAATGCGGGCAATGCTGTCACCGGGGATGCAGCATCGAAAACTTATGTGGCCCCTGGTCATTATGATGAGTTTTACAATTTCGTTTCGGGAGGATTTAGCGGGCAAATGAGCGTATATGGTTTGCCGTCAGGTCGATTATTAAGAGTAATACCGGTGTTTTCCGTAGATCCTGAAAAAGGTTATGGATATAGCGAGGAAACTAAACCTATGTTGAATACATCTCATGGATTTGTTCCCTGGGATGACCTTCATCATGAAGATCTTTCACAAACAAATGGAGAGATTGATGGCAGATGGATTTTTGCCAATGCCAACAACACGCCTCGTATAGCCAGGGTTGATCTTACCACTTTCAGAACTACTGAAATTATTGAAATTCCCAATAGCGCTGGAAATCATTCATCGCCATTCATTACAGAAAATACTGAATATGTTATTGCGGGTACCCGGTTTAGTGTGCCCCCCGATAATGCGAATGGCGATGTGCCTATTAACTCGTATAAGAAAAATTTTAAAGGATACATTAGTTTTATCAGCGTTGATAAAACGACTGGCGCGATGAGTATCGCCTTTCAGTTGAGATGCCCCGGCATTAATTTTGATTTAAGTCATGCGGGTAAGGGAAAATCTAATGGATGGTTCTTCTTTTCCTGTTATAATACAGAACAAGCCAATACGCTGCTGGAAGTAAATGCTTCACAGAAGGATAAGGATTTTATTATGGCGGTTAACTGGAAGAAAGCGGAGGAATACCTGAAAGCAGGAAAAGGAGTTAAGCAAGCAGTGAATTATGCGCACAATGTTTACAACGAAAAAACGCATACAGCTACTTCGGAAATGAGAACTGAAGTTATTGTGCTTGATACAA
>JBDTVL010000360.1:0-3790 GCA_040007215.1 Flavitalea sp. | reverse complement strand
GGCTGGTTATATATTTCATGGATCTCTTCAAGCGTCCAGTCATTTCTTAGTCCTTCGTTCATGCTAACGGTTTAAAAGTAAAAATATCGAATAATCGGGAGCTAAACGGTGAAGGCGCTATTTTTCTTAAAGCGCCTTTTTGATGCTGTTCATCAGGTACATCAGCCGGTGCGTGCCGGTTACCTTTATCTTTTCCTGTATAGTGAAATATTTTTTGAAAGCCAGCTCAAAATGGGCTTCGGTATAGTCCTGGAAAACATCCTTACGACTGGCCAGCATCTGCTGCACTTTTTCATCTTCCCTCGGAACCCACTCAATCATCAGCTGTGGGGCTATGCCGGCAAAATAATGCGCGATAACCGGTAAGGAAATATTCTTTCCTATCACCAGGTGATGGATCAGCGCCAGCGCTATTACCAGTTCTGCCCTGATCCTGTCATGAAAAGACGCCCTTTCCCGGTTATTAAAACCTATGGCCGGCGAAGGATTGGAAATATCGATCACCAGCGGAAGGATATTTTCAATGCCCGATCTTTTGACCTCTTTATATAAATTATTAACGCTCCTGCTGTCATAATCCACGGCTATCACCTGCATTTTCCTGGCGGCGGCTATTTTCGGAAAGAATCCGTCGTTAGCGCCAAGGTCAAGCGCTGCATTCGCCTGTACTTTATCGAGAAGCCAGGTAAATATTTTTTCTTTTTCGTTCAGGTAGTCTTTGCCTAGTATAGTTTCCTGGTAATAGCGACTCCATTCCGATTTGGGTTCTCTGCCGCTGAAGCTGATAATGATCGTTTCGAGATGATGTACCAGGTTCAGTAATTTTTTAGTACTGAATTCATCACGCTCATTTTTTCCCTTTGCCGTTTGCATTACTTTATTCTGCAGATACACATGCAGCCATACGCCCAGGTTAAGTCCGCTTTTCAGGGGCAGCATTCTTGAAGTGATATCTACAGGTATGCCATCCAGGTAGGCGCTCATGATCTTCTGGATATCCGATTTAAGATAGAATTCCAGGTAAAGCGGAAACAGGAACATGTTGCAGAACTGTCTGTAGGCTACCCATGGCCGTGAGGGATCGTAAATATCAAAGGAAAGCGTGTCGATGAAAACAGGCTTACCCTTAAGGAACTGGATATTATAAGGCGTGGCATCTTTGATGATCATGCCAAAGGAAAGAGCTATTTTTAAGATGGATAAGGTAAGCAGGGCAGCATCGCGCATTTGCAGAAAGCACCATTCATAAGGGTAGCTGATAAAGGGAATATTCTCCGGTTCGATTGTTTTGTACCAGTTCTCTTCAAGAGCTGTTATCCCTGTAACTTCTTTATGCGTCACCAGGTATTCTTTCCTGACAAGTTCAGTATACAATCCTGAATTCATCAGCAGATCGTATTCTTTTGCATAAGAAAGGTTTACCTGCCTGTACAATTTTTCACCGGAATGGAAAACAAATCCCGAAGGGTCTTTGAAGGAAGCAGGATGGATAGTGATATCAGCCATTTAATTGATCATCCCCGGGATGTTCATCTTTTTTTTTGCGTGTAAAAAATGATTTAATTCTCCACCATAATGTTTTAAAATAAAACAGGGCGCCGAGTATCGCCGCAATGATCATCTGCACCAGGTAGCTTCCGCTACCCGGATCAACATACAGGAATATAGAAGAGAGGATCACAGGTATCTTAAATTTATTTTAGGCGTCAGCGCCAGCAATGATTCATACATGAGCATTATAGTCTGCTCTATATCATGCTTGTGTAACATCTCCACAGGCGTATGCATATACCTTAATGGTATGGAAATTAAAACAGATGGGCAACCATCATTGGCATAGGCGAAAGATTCTGTGTCGGTACCGGTGCTTCTCGACACGGTCCTCATCTGCACCGGTATCTTTTTCTTTCCGGCTACATCCTGTACAAAATCGAGCAGCTTATTGTGCACTGCGGGTCCGAAAGCCAGCGAAGGTCCTTTACCACAGGCTACATCGCCTTCAATGATCTTATTGATCATCGGGGTATAGGTATCATGGGTAACATCGGTAATGATAGCCACATCAGGTTTGATCCTTCGGGCGATCATTTCAGCGCCGCGAAGGCCAATTTCTTCCTGCACCGCATTCACGATATACAATCCGTAAGGCAATATTTTTTTATTTTCTTTTAACAGTCGCGCTACTTCGGCGATCATGAATCCGCCAACACGGTTATCAAAAGCGCGGGCGATAAAATAGTCGTTCGCCAGTTCATCAAATCCATCCTGGTAAGTAACTACCGAACCGATGCGGATGCCTAGCTCTTCGATTTCTTTTTTATTTCTTGCGCCGGTGTCGAGCCATAGATTATCCACCCTCGGCTGCGGTTCTTTTGAATCGGCGCTGTTCATCCTGGTATGGATAGCGGGCCATCCGAATACGGCTTTCACCGCGCCTTTCTTACCATGAATAAAAACGCGCTGACCCGGCGCTACCTGGTGATCCACGCCTCCGTTCCTTTTCAGGTATATAAGCCCTTCGGCATTAATATAATTGACAAACCAGCTTATTTCATCGGCATGCGCTTCAATCACTACTTTAAATGCTGCTTTAGGATTAATAATGCCTACCGCTGTGCCATAAGGATCAACATATTTTGAATCTATATATGGCGCCAGGTAGTCGAGCCATAATTTCTGACCGCTGCTCTCAAAACCGACAGGAGAAGCGTTGTTGGTATAATTTTTAAGAAACTGTATTGATTTGTCGCTTAAGTTCGATTTTGTCCTTACCTGTTTTGCCATCTGCTTTTGCTTTAGCGGTAAAAATAATTAAAATGAGCTTAACGACGTGAATAAAGCTGATAACATCATTAACCCGTCGAGAACGAAGTAATAGAGATAGTCGGAATAGTTCCTGGCCGAAATCGAATAAAGGTTCCATACTATGAGCCCG
Source organism: Flavitalea sp. (assembly GCA_040007215.1). GTDB lineage: Bacteria > Bacteroidota > Bacteroidia > Chitinophagales > Chitinophagaceae > Flavitalea. The sequence goes on along the minus strand of JBDTVL010000360.1, from coordinate 855 downwards.
GGCGCCAATAAGGCTACTACCATCCAGACAGGTATAGAGGAATAAAACAGTAGCATAGTACTGATAAAGAAAAGCAGCAGGCTGGCCTGGAAAAGTCTTCGCACATTCTCTTCACTGAAATAGGTAACCATACTCCTTATTCCCTGTTTCCTGTCCTGCTCCCGGTCGCGCTTATCGAAGATGATACAAATGGAATAAACCAGGAAAAAACGGCTGATCAGAAAAAGTATCCGCTCTTCATCCCATGCCTGTCCATCGATGATCGCCGGCAGCGCCGTAGTAACATATGTCCATACGAATGACAGGAAGATCGTTTTGCCTATCGCTATTTTTTTCAGCCACGCAAAAACAGGCAGGGGTAGTTTTGGCGCCGAGTATAAAAAAGTAAGGAGAACGGAAATGCCCAGCCATGGCCAGTATGGAAGAAATGGGAGGGCAAACCAGGCAGCGCCGGCTAAGCCCGTAATGATTAAAATATATTGAAGCGGTTTATGGGTTTTAGTCCACCGAACCCTGATGGTTTCTGAATCGGCGGAAGGAGTAAGGGCCCAGTGAAAATTGTAACTGCATAAGGTGGAAAAAAAAGTGAACAGCAAATAGGCCTTTTCATCGTAGGAAAGATGAAGCAGGTGCCCCGACTGTTTTACCATCATAACTGCGCATAACGCAATATAGAGCGAAGAGAAAATAAAAAAATTAAAAAGAGATCGTAATAATGGCAGAATTTTCAACAGACTGAATTTTGCAGAAAGAAAGCCGGGAGCAAAAAACTAATTTTGAAAAGCGATGATCTTTTCGGTGGCTATAGTATCGCTTTGATTTCCCGCCACATCTTTAACGGTAAACCGGAATATC
>JBDTVL010000359.1:0-3791 GCA_040007215.1 Flavitalea sp. | reverse complement strand
ATCCTCACATTCAGGCCCATTGCCATTAACGATGGAAAACTTCATACGCTATATGTAAGAAGCCGTCAGAATGATCCTAAAGAAAAAAATAATGTAGGGCTGAGGTTCCTGAAATTCATTACAAAATAAAACAAGCTCGTAAAAGGAACTCCGGTTAACTTTATAACAATATAAGAAAAGGAAGAAGTGATTACGCTTCTTCCTTTTCTTATATCAGGGCATTCTTCAACTGATATTTTTGCACTTCATAAAGCGTGGGCGTAAAATCAATAGTTTTCATCTATTGACCTTTAACTGACAATGCCTGTTATTATTCCGGTTACCGGATATGCTCCATAAATTTTGTAAAGTTGCCGCTGACAACATGCAAAGCGGTTTGCAGGCTCAGGTATTCTTCGTAAAGCTTTTCATGACGCGCCAGCGTTTCATCGGAGATAGCGCTGTTGGAAGAAATCCTTTCTGCTAATGCTTTACGATCGTGATGTTTAATAGCCTGTTTAAGATCGTGGATATTGATCAGGTGGATATGAAACTGGTTATCGAAATGTTCGATCTCAAGAAGATCATCGCGGAGCGTTTGACGACCTGCCACCTGCCTTAACAGGGCTTTGTTAGTTGTCAGGTGTTCCCGAAAAGAACGCAGGGAATTTCTCCAGATATTGCATTCTTCTGACAGTTGACCGACTTTCGTAGTGGTTACCATGGGAGAAAAATTTTAGGTTAATAAATAATAAAACCATCAACTTCCCACGGGTTAGGATTACTATTTCTAATTTACCAAAGTTTTTTCAAAAGAGAGTTTATACTTATTAAATTAAGGCAAATGGCGAGAATAAGTTTACCAGTAAAAGCCAGGATATAACCGGCTTTTACTGGTAAACAATAGGTTAGTTAATATAATATCACGGAGAGCATCTTTTTACGGTTATTCACCACTACTTCAATATAGTAAAGCCCTTTGGCGAACTTGGTCAGGTTAAGGGTATTTACATTACCGGTGATGGTGGTGGAAAAGATCCTCGCTCCTGCCCTGTCGATCAATGATACCAGCGCAGGTTTTTTAGGAATTTGAGATAACAATATCTGTACTACCCCGCTGGAAGGATTCGGTGTGCATTTAACATTTATGCCGTCTACCAGTTTTTCCTTTCCTGATACAGGGATAAAGAAAGAGCTGTCTGACATGTTAGTGCAACCGCCATCATTAAACACTTTCAGGGAATAATATCCCTTACGGTCAATTGTCAGCGTACGGCTGGAATTCTGCAATAACTGCCCATCCCTGTACCATTCATACTGGCTGGCGGCAGAACTGGTCAGGGTATTTCCGTTCTGGCTTAAAGAAGGTTTTCCAGCGCTATCTACTGTTATATATACACTGTCTGTTGCGGTTACCAGACATTTGGTAACGCTTACTTTGTACCATCCATTAAGTCTTGGTATAAGTATGGGGTTGTAAATAGACGGATCGCTTATACCAATAGAAGGCGACCAGGAATAAGCGTCAGCATCGTTCACTCCGGCATCAAGCTGGACAGAACTGTTTCTGCAAACCCTTAAAGAAGAAGGAATATCTATAGTTAATGGAGTATTGGTTATATATACTTTAGCCGCTTTTGAAACGGTCTGACCTCCTGAAGTGGTAATGAAAAGACGAACCACAAACGAATCGGCTGTCATATAGGAATGCTGTGGGTTTTGCGCGGCTGATATATTTCCATCGCCAAAATCCCATCTCCATTCAGTGATGGTCTGACCACAATAAACCAGGCTCTTATCGGTGAAATTGACTGGTACCGGCAGACAAGTAGAAGTAACTTCATGTTCCCATAAACTGCTGGCCGGATTGCCAACACTGACATTAACCGTATCGCTGGCTGTACAGCCGTTGATCTGAACGCGTACATAATATTTTCCCGGATCCAACACATCAATGGTTTGTGTGGTTTCGCCAGTATTCCATAAATATCCTGCTCCTGGATTTGCTCCATCAAGTGTAATGGTCGATCCAAAACATATAGTGGTATCATTACCCAGGTCAACCGACATGGATAGCGGCGTGATAACTACGGGTTTTGTTTTGGTGATACGAACGCCATTCATATCAGTGATCCTTAAACGAACAGGGAAAGTTCCTGCGCTAAGAAAGCTATGTTCAGGGCTTTGTTCGGTTGAAGTTCCGCCATCGCCAAAATCCCATTTCCAATCTGTTATACCGCCGCCGCACGAGGTAGAATTATCGGTAAACTGTATTTTAACCGGAAGGCAATTAGATACTTTTACATAACTGTAATCAACGCTAAGCGCCGGAACGATAGTTACATTTATTGAATCTATTGCCGAACAGCCATCTGTATTGCTAACGGTAACGGTATATTTTCCTGCGTCATAAACGCTGATAGCGGACGTATTTTCGCCTGTGCTCCAGTCGATGGTTAAGCCCGCATTTCCTGCATCAAGCACCAGTTCGATTCCTTCACAAACCGTAGTATCTGCTCCCAGTTCTACCGATGGAGAGGGAAGTCCAATGATTTCAACATCATTACTGGCCTGGTAGGTTGATCCTGATCCATTTTTTATGGTCAGCGTCACCGTAAAGATACCAGCGCTGGTATAAGCATGCACCGGGTTCCTCACCAGCGAGGTCGTTCCATCGCCAAAGTCCCATAACCATTCAACAATTGAATTATTGCACGATTGTGAGTACTCGGTAAACGTAACATTTATAGGCAAACAGCTTCCTGGAGCCACATCAGAGGAAAAATCAGTATAAAGAGTAGGTCCTGTGCTTACATAAATAGTATCTCTTTTTGTACATCCATTCATGGTTACATCAACAGAATATTCGCCATCGAAAAACACGTCAATTGTCTGCTGTGTTTCAAAGGTATTCCAGAGGTAAGTGGATCCCGGGTTTTTAGCATCCAGGGTAAATGGAGAACCTCCGCAAATAAGGGTATCCTGTCCTAGGTTAACTATAGGACCCGGATTATCAACGATAGTTACTTTCCTGGTCTTGGTTACAGTAGTTCCTATATTATCGGTTATGGTAAGTTTTACAAAGAAAGCCCCTGTAGAAAGATAAGTGTGGGAAGGCGACTGATCGGTAGAAGCTTCGCCATCGCCAAAATCCCAGCTATAACTTTCAATAGTGTATCCGGAGCAGGCAAATGAACTGTCGGTAAAATCGACAGGAGCCGGTAAACAGGCATTCTGAATCTTAAACCCAAAGCTGGGCGTTACCGTAGGCTTGAAATTTACGGCTATGGTATCCTTCTTAACACATCCGTTATTAGTAACCGCCACATTAAAAACATCTTCGGTATTGATATCAATGGTCTGGGTATTTTCGCCCGTACTCCATAAATAAGAAGATCCGGAATTTCCGGCATCTAAAGTAAGGTTACTGCCTTCACAAATTGAGGTATCTCTTCCGATATACAGCGAAGCTATATCTCCTGCATGAATATAGTCAGGAGATACATGCGTATTGGTTGCTGAAGATTGAGTTGTGATCTTCAGTTTTACATCGTACACGCCAGCCGTGGTATAGGTATGCGTAGGATGCTGCGCTCCAGAAGTTCCTCCATCGCCAAAATCCCATTCCCAGGTCACAATCGGATCGCTCACAGTTGTTGATGCGTCAGTAAAATTTACTGTGAAAGAAATGCAACCATCTGTTTTATCGGCCGTAAAGGAGGCAAGAGGGCCTGGTGAAGGAGCGGCAAAAATCTTACCGGGTATACATAACATGGATAGTAAGAAAACGCGTAACATTGTTTTCATAGGAA